>JAFYBS010000007.1 GCA_017540125.1 Eubacterium sp. | reverse complement strand
TTTTTGAATATAGAAGAAAAATAATGAGGATCCTTGTATCCTACCTCGTAGCACACATCACTGGATCGCATGCCCTTTTCGCGCAACAGTTTTTTTGCCTTGTTCATACGAAAATCCGTCAGGTATTTAACAAAAGACTGGCCGTATTCCTGGTGAAAAACCGTACTGAGATGATTGGCGGAGAAACTCACATGATCCGCTACCTGATTGAGGGAAAGCTCCTCATCCTGATAGTGTTCCTCCACATACCGGATCACCTTGTCAACAATCTCCGAGTGTCTGGAATTGCGGACTCCCCCCCGAAGCTCACAGGCTGCTCTCAACAGATTTTTCATACACCGGATCGTATCATCATAGCTCTCGAGAACCGCCATATCCACTTTCAGCGCATCCTGTTTTTCCTTCTCTACCCCGATCTCATCCAGATAAGCCACGGTGGTAAAGTAGGTGTCCATCATGATGTACTGACGAAACATCCTTGACTGCATCCCGTCACCGGATGCCTCCAGCATCCCGTCGATAAAACCATCCACATCCTCCGGTGAACCGAACCGGAGAAACTCGGACAGCCTTTCCCGGTCCGGCTGACCGGTCTCTACCTCACCGATCACCTGCTGCTCCCGTTTTTCACGGATCTTATCCGCGATCACGTTAACCTTGGCCAGCAGATCCTCCCGGCTGATAGGCTTCAAAAGGTACTCCGATACGCCGATCCGGATGCACTCTTTCGCGTATTCGAACTCTTCATGCCCGCTGAGTACAACGATCTCCGTCTGTGGGAATTCACTCCGGATCAAACGGCTCAGCTCCAAACCATCCATAAAAGGCATACGGATATCCGTGATGACGATCTCCGGTCTTTTCTCGCGAATTTCCTTCCACGCAAGCTCACCGTCAGCCGCATCACCGCACAGCTCAAGCCCGTTGGCATCCCAATCGATATTTTTCCGGATCCCTTCACGGATAACGAACTCATCCTCTACCAGATATACCTTGATCGGCTCCATTCTAATCCCCATTCTGCCGCGTCTTTCGCGACTCGCACATCTGCGTGATCTTGTCAACCGTTATTGAACCACAAGCCCTGTCAGATAAACCGCCAGACAGGCAACCACCGCCACCGGCAAAAGTCCGAAGCCGAACAGCGCCATGACGATTGCCGCGATCAGCCCCACGCCGGCCGACCAGATGGAATCCGTAGCGTACAAAATAGCAGGTATCGTCATCGCTGTCAAAACCGCATACGGAATATAGATCAAAAATGACCGGATATACACATTCTCTATCTTTTTCTTCACCAGTACAAAAGGAATGGCGCGGATCAGGTAGGTGGACCCCGCCATCACGAACAGATAGAGAAAAAAAGTATCATGATTCATCAGCTTTCTTCTCCCTCCGTATTTCTGACCGGTCTCAGCACAGCTATCACCAACGCGGCCGCCACGGCGCAGATACTGACGGCTATGCCCTTCGGAACCTCCTTCAATACCGGAACATAGGTAAAACAACAACTCAAAATCGCAGCCAGGATAACCACCAAAACAACCGACATGAATTTCCTCATCTCCGGAACCACGATGGCAACAAACATCGCATAGATAGCGATCCCCAGGGCGCTCATCACCGAAGCAGGTAACACCTCCCCCAGCAGGGCTCCTGCCAGCGTGCCCCCGGACCAGCCGATGTACGGCATGATCGTCAGACCGGCAAAATAAGACCTTCTGACCGTCGGTCTCGACATCGCCACGGCAAAGATCTCATCCGTGATCATGAACCCGAAAATCCATCGCCAAATCCCGCTGAACTTCTCCGTCACCTTCTGAGACAGGGCGATGGACATAAAAGAATAGCGGATATTGATCGTCAGCTGCGAAATCAGCATCTCCAGATAATGTCCCGGAGACAACATCACCGTGATCCCCGCCAGCTGTCCGGCGCTGGTCACATTCAGCATCGAAATCAATACCGCTTCCCACGCGTATAGACCGGCCTGGATTGCCATGATACCGAAGGTAAATGCCACCGAGAGATATCCCAGTCCAATCGGCAAACCATCCTTCAATCCCTGCCGGAACCCCAATTCACTTTCCATGTCTCCTCCCCTGACACTCCGCACATCCATCCGGTGCGATGAATCGATCGCGGTTTATTCCGCTGAGGAGTAAACCTTTCCGTTTTTCATATCAACCCCGTAACGCTCCATCAGTTCACTGACACTGAGAACATCATAATCATGATCCAACAGCCAGGGGACGATCTTCTTCGCCGCCTCACAGCTTTCCTTGTGGATATCATGCATCAGGATGATCGCACCGTCCGTCACCTGTTTTTTCACCGAGGCAAAATCCTTATCCACATCCCGGTATTTCCAGTCCAGAGAATCCACACTCCAGAAAATCATCGGATACTTCAGGTTTGCCCGCATCTCATCACTGATGGCTCCGTAGGGAGGCCGTACGATAGAAATATTATACCCGCCGGTCAGCTTCTTCGCCAGCTTTCTCGTCCGTTCGATCTGACGGTTGACGCTATCCATCGACATTTTGGACAACTGGGGATGATCCCAGGAGTGATTTCCGATCTCATGTCCCTCCTCGATCTCACGGTTCAGGATATCCTGGTCAATCTCCAGTCGATTTCCCAATACGAAAAATGTCACGTGCACTCCGTATTCCTTCAGTGTATCCAGGAGCCCCGGTGTGTTTTCACGACTCGGCCCGTCATCAAAAGTCAATGCAACCGCTTTCTTCCGTTGGAACGGAGTCGGCTCCGGAGTCGGGACCGGCGTCGGTGAAGGCGTCGCGGCAGCTTCCGGTGTCGGTGATGCCGCGATCGTATCGATCAGGGTTGTGTTCCCCTCACTGTCACCGCCTCCTTTGAAAAAGGAAACGTCAAAAATCAACAAAAGGATCAACACGATTGCCAGGACCAGGCACGCGATCGCTCCGGCCACCCGTACTTTGTTGATTCGCCCGCGACGAACAGGACGTCCTCCCCTTGACCTGTTGTTATAATGCCTGTCGTAGGTTCTTCTCCCCTTGTTTTGTCTCATATTCCCCTCACTTTTCCTTCTGTTTATTAATCGTCATTTTTTCGGTCGGACGCGCTCTCATCCGGCAGGATGATCCCGCCGAAGTACTCCGGTTCTCCTTTATCGTCCATCAGTACAAAGCCCCGCATCGTACATTGTACATAGTTACCGTCGTAGCGCTTCGCTCGGTACCAGATTCTGTTCAGCTCAGGACTGGAAGAAAACACATCTTCAATCGCTTTCCGGTAGATCGCCAAATCATCGGGATGAACTATACTCTCGAAAACCTCCCTCGCATGATAGATATATTCCGACGGGAAATCAAAATCCTCCACCGTAGGCAGCGACCACCTCGTGCAGTCGTATTTCATATCCGTCATAAACACATAGCCTTCTCCGGCCATCGTATAAGCGGCCTCAAACCACTCGTCCAGTTTCCGTCTCCTACTGTCCGGAAGAGCCCGGTTAACCGATTGTTTACTCCGGACGGCGTCGCGGATCCTCATCGACTTCAAATCTTCTTTGTTCTGATACATCGCCCGGTCTGCCCGTTCGAACAATGTCCCGAAATCCTTGTCCACCTCCGAATCGAACGAGGCGATACCACAGGCTATCACCGGTCCGATCTGGTATCTCTGATTTCGTATCACCTGATCCTTCATCTGTGACATCAGCTTTTCTCTGTCTTCAAAATCCCGATCTGTCAGGATAGCGACAAACTCATCTCCTCCGACACGGAACACCGGACTGTGATCGAAAACCTCACAAATCTGATGACTGGCTCTCTGGATGAATTCATCCCCCACGCCGTGGCCACGGGTGTCATTGATCGTTTTCAGATTGTTCAGATCACAGACGACAACCGCAACCTTAAAATCCTCCTGGCGGTCCTGAAGCTTTTTCTCCAAACAGTCCCGATATTCCTGAAACGCGTTCTTGTTCCGGACACCGGTCAACTCATCCCTTTTGGCCATACGCCGGGTACTCTGAATCTCAGTCTCCAGATTTTTCGTATGTTCCTTAGCCCGGTGAGCTGTATCAACATTCCGGATTCCGATGATCACATAGTTCTCATCACCGCTGCCCCGGATGATCCTCATTGTATGATACACCGGTTTATTTCGGATGATAAGACGGTACGGAAGCTCCCTGGATTCCCCGTTTTTCATTTGCTCCGCAAGGACTGCCCTGTCCAGCGCTTTTCGGACTGTCACAACATCGTCCTTGTAAATGACATTTTCGGTGTTCCGTTTCATATCCTCAAAGAAGTCCGTCCCCATCGGCTCCAGCTGTAACGAACGGTGATCCTCACTGATAGAAAACCACCGGTATTCACCGGTTACGAGATCCACATAGTAAACACTGGAATAATCCGACAAAAGTACTTCTGCTATACAATTCAGACATTTGCTTTCCTGTACCACAGTCTCCCTCCTTGTCATCATCAAAAAGCTCCTATGGTTACATGACTTATTTTATTACGAATTTGTGAATTAGTCAAGACAGGATGAAATTATGATCCTCCAACACGGTCTTGACCTCCTTCATACGCTCGGAAATCTCGATATGCTGCGGGCAAACCCTCTCACAGGCTCGACAGGCGATGCACTCCGAGGCACGTCCGCTTCCGCTGCTGACGAAATTTGCGTAGTATTCCTGCTCCGGAGACCAGGGCCTGGGATCCACCATTTTTTCCGTATTGTAGAGAGAAAAATAGTTCGGGATCGGTATCCGTTTCGGGCACTGGCTCTCCTCCACGCAGTACCGGCATCCCGTACAGGGAATGGCGATGGAATCCCGGATCACCTCCACAGCCTCCTTCAGTACTTCACGATCACTGTCCGTCAGCGGCTCCATCTCCGAAACCAACGCGGTATTCTCCTGCACCTGTGCCAACGTACTCATTCCCGACAGTACGATCTTCACCGCCGGAAGGCTCGCCGCAAAACGAATGGCCCAGGAAGCCGGCGACCAATCCGGATGAACCTTTCGCAGGATCTCCTCCGCGCTTCCGGGGATATTCGCCAGGATTCCGCCCTTCACAGGCTCCATGACAATCACCGGTTTTTCGTGCTTTACACAGACCTCATAGCACTCGCGACTGCGGATACCCTTACTCTCCCAGTCCAGATAATTGATCTGCAACTGAACAAAATCAAAATACGGATTTTCTGTCAGCATCCGGTCGATGTACTCCGGTGTGTCATGAACACTGACGCCGAGCTGTCTTATCTCTCCCTCCTCCTTTTTCTGCTGAAGGAAAGTAAGAATATCATGCTTTTTGGCATTCTCGTAATTCACGGCGGTCATATCATGAGCCAGATAGTAATCAAAATAATCGACACCGAGTTTTTCCTTTTGCGCATCAAAAATATGCACGCCCTTCTCATGGGATTTCAGCATCGCCACCGGCATTTTGGTAGCGATGGTAAACGCCTCTCTCGGATAGCGACCGACCACCACCTTTCCCACCGTATCCTCGCTGTAAAAATCATGATACATCCAGGCCGTATCGCAGTAGGTAAACCCGGCTTCAAAAAAGGTGTCCACCATCTTCTCCAGCTGCGGGATGTCGATGGATTTCTGGTTGTTCGGATCGGTCAAAGGCATCCTCATAAATCCAAAACCCAATTTGTTCATAGTATCATATCCCCCTTGTTTTATTATTTGGTTATTTACCGAATATAATATCCTTTACCTGTACTCTGGTTTTCCCATGACAGATAAGATACAAAGCATGCACTCCGTCCGGGATGTTCACCTCCGTTCCGAAGCTTTTCCACTCTGAAGGATCGTCCGAAGATGTGATGACAATCTCCCCGACGGTATCACCGTCCGGAGTCAGTCGAAGCTCCAAACGACAGGACGGATTTCTGTCGGCATTCACATCGTTGTTTTCGCTTTCATCAACGACGGCCGGTGCCTCCTTCTGGTGACGCTCGTCCAGCCGCTTCGGCCCCTCAATCACCACCCGGTTTTCCTTTGTCTCAATCCTGGCAATGGCGCTGATCTTTTTCACACCTTCAAAATCAAAATACTTGTATCCGATGAGAGTTCCGTCTCCGATCTCGCCGATAAACCGATCCTCCCCACTGTGTGTCACATTCGGAACATAGTCCTCGATGATACTGTTGCACAGATGTGGCATATGACCATCGGTGAGATTCGCGCAGATCACCGCCGGATAGCTTCCCTCTGCCGGAAGCGGACCGCTGTTCAGTCCGCAGCTGGTCATCTCCACCTGCCGGATGCTTCCGTCCGTGCCGATGGTAATCTCCTCGGCGCAGGCCTGCCGGCTGTAATCCGATTTGTGGGTAAGCCGATGATAAAACACATACCATTTGCCATTGATGTTTTCGATACTTCCGTGGGTAGTTCCGGTAGCATTCAGACGATCGTTTTCCTTCCGTCCGTCGAACCCGATATCACCGTTGGAGATGATCGTCCCTCCGTAACGGAACCCGCCGTCCGGGCGGTCACTGACCGCATAGCAAAGCTCGTGATTCAGCCAGGAGGAATACACGAAGTAATACTTCTCTCCCACCTTTCGTATCGAACTGGCTTCGAAAAACGGGTGCTCCTCGAAATCTGTTCCCTTCACACGGTACGGGATGATATGCTTCGGCTCTTCCTTCACCGTCAACATATCGTCCTCCAGAACCAGCATCACAGGACCGTTGATACTGTCTTTTTCCGCATAATCCAGAATCTCCTCACGGCTGCGGTTAAACATCTGCATCTCATCCTCGACGCGTCCGCTTGTCAGGAAATCTTCTTCCTCCTCATATCCGTACTGCGTCCCATAGTAAAGCCGGATCACGCCATCGTCGTTGATCACGGCGGGATCGAAACACACATACCGGTTCATCGGAGTTCCGTCGGCATTCTTCACAAATCCCAGATACTCATACGGGCCCTGAGGTTTCTCCGCTACGGCCACAGAAATCGGTCCGTGGTAACCGCCGTAACCGTACTCCCCGGACATACTGTAGTACAGATAAAACCGTCCGTCGTTCCCCTGTACCACATCCGGCGCATACATGTATTTCCGGTTCGCATAATCCGGATCCTGATCCGCCCGATAGCTGACTCCCTCCGTCGTCCAATCCGTCAGATCCTCCACCGGAGCCGAATACACAACATAATCATCCATACAAAAGGTCCAGCCGCCCTCCCGGTCATGGGAACCGAAAAGGTAGACACGGTCACCGAAGACATGGGGCTCACCGTCGGGAATGTAAACATCCAAAGGTAAAAACGGATTAAAAACAAGCTGCATTTTGTTTTTCTCCTTTTTTCTAAAATGAGGAAACACGGCATTTCCCATGTTTCCTCAAATCTTTCAACACATATGTTTTTACAGTTCATACTTGGACAGATCATCACGGATCGTAAAGGAGTAACGGTTGAGGTCCTCGGAGATATTCGCGATACTCTCCGTCTGCTCACGAAGCTTGTTGCTTTCACTGACAATCTCATCTGAGAGTCCCAAAACCTCGTTGATGGAGGAAGCCTGTTCCTCTGTCGCTGCCGCGTTCGATGAAGCAAAATCGTTGATCCGTCCGATACCGTCGGTGATATCCACGATACCTCTGGTTGCCTTGTCCACATTCTCATGAATCTGATCAAAGGACGAATTGGCATTCCGGACACCCTCGACACAGGATTCCATATCGGTCACGCAGCTCTCGGCATTTTTGTTGATATCCTCGATGTTTTTCGTGATTCCGGAAATCAACTGACGAATCGTTTCCGTTGCTTCCGTGGACTGTTGTGCCAGCACTCCGACCTCGGACGCAACAACCGCAAAGCCTTTGCCCTGCTCTCCTGCCCGGGCCGCCTCGATGGAGGCATTCAGCGACAGCAGATTGGTCTGCTCGGAAATCGCGTTAATTGTATCCGTGATACCGGTAATCTCCTCGATAGAGCGGGCTGCCACACGAATGATCTCCGCCAGTTCTTCGATGTTCTGTCCCAGTACAGTGACATTGTTTGTCACGCGGGCCATCTCATCCCTTCCGGCAGCTGACGACTTAAGCATCGTCTCACAGAGCTCTCTCACATCCTCGGCGCTCTGTGTCAGTTCACCGGAGGTGGCTGCCAGTTCCGTTGCAGAATGTGCCACTTCCTCGATGGAATTGCTCATCTCATTCAGCGTATCGTTCAGCTTTTCCACCGACTCGCTCTGATTCTGATTAGCCGAATTCAGGTTCTGTGATATCTCGAAACACTGACCGGCGCTGTCACCCATAGAATCC
Source organism: Eubacterium sp. (assembly GCA_017540125.1). GTDB lineage: Bacteria > Bacillota > Clostridia > Lachnospirales > Lachnospiraceae > Eubacterium_F. Next base: position 6,997 of record JAFYBS010000007.1, on the reverse strand, counting down.
GAAATCTCCGTCATCTCGGAAAGCATGGTACGCATTCCGTCGATATAGGAGTTCATTCTCTCACTCAGGGTAGTAATCTCGTTATTCCCCTTCGGTTCGATCGTTACAGCAAAGTTTCCGTCACTGATATCCGTCACTCGCTCGGTCACCGTAGCCACCGGTCCCATCATCCGCGAGATCGAGATAAAGAGGATAACTGCGATGATAAGCAGAAGTCCGATTGCAACCGCCAGCGTGATGATCAGGTTCCGGATAATACTGCTTGACATGAAGGAACGCGGCACGGCAGAAACGACAACCCATGAGGTTCCTTCGATATCTGTCGCGGAGTACATCATCGATCCGTTATCCGTAGAAGCGGTTTCCACTTTCTCTGCAGCGATGGAATTCGCCGTGTTCAGGGAATCCAGAACCCCGGCGAGTCCCTGCATGATAGGATCCTGACACTCCCCGACCTTCTGCCCGGTGATATCTCCGGCACTAGCTACAAGGATATCCTTTGTTTCCTTGTTGACGATATAGAAATTTGCCTCTTCGGAACTGGAGGTAAAGGTCCCCAGCATCTCGGAAACTTTATCAAAATTGATATCACTACTGAGAACCACTTTGTCCTTCAGCATGATGGAGCAGGCCAGACAGGTCTTTCCCGTAGAAGCATCCACATAGGGTTCCGACGTGAACACCTCACCCTTTTTGTCCATCGCGCCGATGTACCAGGGGCGATCCGTAAATACAAAATCCGCGTCCGGTGTCCATCCCGATCCGTCCAGAAACTTGTTTTTATCCCCATAGGCCATATAGATATCCTGAGAATCCGGATCCGCTTCCGTTAACTTCAGAAGCATGGCCTGTGCTTCGTCAAAAGAAAGATCGGGGATATTTTTCAGGACATCCGCGACCTGAGCCACCCGCTGTTCCACGTTACTCCACCAGTTGTTGACCTCCGTGGCGTACAGGATAGACTCCTTTCCCAGTACCGACTCGGTCAGACTGCGGATCTTCTTGGTCTGCATCACAATGCTGACTGCTGTGATGATAACGATAAGTATCGCCACATACAGTGTAACTCTCGCCACGAGTATGGATTTCAGTTTCTTTCTTTTTTTCTCCATAAGTATGTCCCTCCGATGTTTGCTTCTATCTGTGCCGCACACATTTTGATCTGAATACACTGATCTTAATTATACACGGTTTTCGGGAAATGGTCAAGATACTTATCCGGCCTTAACCTTCGGAGCCTTTGTACCGAAAGGCCGGCATCGTGTTATCTATTATGCATTCGTAACCCCGAGCATTTCATACTTATCCGCAAAGAGCGCCTTGATCTGACGACTCTTTTTCCCGAACTCTTCTTCACTCATCCGTACATACCCGCCGGTTTCCTCCAGATACCGGATGACCGCATCGGCGACGGAATCACACAGATCCACCAGCTTCTCCTGCACGTAGGACATGTTGGTGAGAAGCTCCGCGTGATCCTGTCGTCCCTCGTCGCCATGCATATGACGGACATGACGCCTTCTCACGATCCCGCAAATATTGGAGATTTCCTCACGGTAGATCATTACGGTCTGGGAGATGGAAGGCAATTTCTTCTCAAAGCCCTCAAACGTAAGCTCCAGCAATTCATCGTACGCGTCGTGGAATACCTTGGCTTCGATCTGCTCGGATTCCGGATAATCATCGATGGTTTTTCCGGATTTTTCAACAAAGCCAAAGCACTTCTCCAGTATCTGTTCCGTCACCCGGCCGATGGTGGCAAAGGCTGTATTCGCGTTGGTGAGCAACGAGATGTAGGCGGCATCCTTCCCTCTGGTGGTGTGGGTAGCGATCTCCACCAAATACTTATCGATCTGTTTTTCAAACTGCTCCGCACGATGACAAAGACGCTGCACATCCTCCACACAGTTCGGGTTTTCGCGGAATGTGGATATCGTCGCCAACGACTCTCCGGCTGTCCTCCCCAGGAGTAATACGGCCTTATCTGCCTGCTCCAGGGCAAACCGCGGGTTGCCGAGAAGGTTTTCATCCAGCATGGTAAGCTGGTTGGCCATCTCCTCCTTCTCCTTCTCGTCGTAGGGAAGAGTCTTCTTCGCCAGTGCCACCAACGCCCCCGAACCGGGCAGCCAGATGAGACAGGCCAGGGCATTGATCGCCGTATGAAAGATGGGGATACCGATAGCTCCCACCGAGGCTTCCATAAAAGAAAAATGGAAAACACTGTTGAGGATATAGAACACCACCAAAAATGGAATCGTCTTTAACAGGTTATAAAACAAATTGACGAGAGCCGTCCGCTTGCCGTTCCTGGAAGCGCCCATAGATGATAACAATGCAGTGATACAGGTTCCCACATGCGCTCCGCAAATCAGCGGGATCGCCATCCCGAAGGTGACACCCACACTGAGGGCGAAGGCCTGAACGATACCGATCACGGCATCCGAGCTCTGTACCAGCATTGTAAACAACATCGCAAATCCAAAGCCAAGAATCGGGTTGGTGAAGCTCATCAGGGTACCCTGAAGTGCCGGCATTTCTTTGAGCGGTGCCACTGCCTGACTCATCAGGTTCATGCCGATCATCATGACGGCAAATCCCAGCAGGACATTACCGATATTTTTCTTCGCCTGAGATTTAGCAAACATGGTTAATGCCACACCGATGATAGCGAGAAACGGTGAGAAAACCGCCGGCTTCACGATGGTCATCAGCAGGGACTCACCGTCCAACGCGTTCAGAGACAGCACCCACGCCGTCGCCGTCGTCCCCAGGTTCGCTCCGATGATCAGGCTGGCTGCCTGTTTCAATCCGATGATGCCCGAGTTTACCAGTCCGACCGACAACACCGTGATCGCCGAGGATGACTGAACGACTGCCGTGATCCCGGCACCGAACAAAAATCCGAAGAAACTGTTTTTGGTAATTTTCCCCAATACCTTATCCAGAACCCCACCGGTCATCGTCGACAGAGAGTCACTGAGGGTATTCATACCGAATAAGAATAATGCCAAACCTCCCAGCATGGATGCGACGACCGTAAAGATCTCAATCGTTGTCATGTTTTTTCTCCTCCTTATTTGACAAACTGAGGAAACACGGACTCCCCGTGTTTCCTCAGTTCTTTCTATAGCAGGGATATCTCCCGATTATTTGATCTTGATCTTAAACGTTCTCGTCAGGGATTTGGATTTATACTCGTCGTTTCCGGCGGCTGTAACCTTCACCTTAACCTTGTAGATCTTTCCTTTCTTCAGTCCTTTTTTCACCGTCACTTTACCGGTCGTTTTGTTGATGGTGATTTTTTTGTTTCCGGACTGTTTTGCATAGGTAACGGTTCCTTCGGCGTCATCCACCAAAAGAACTTTTCCGACCTTCAGCGTTTTCTTTTTGCCGTACGGAACCTTCGCTGTTTTACCGTTCACCGTCATCGGGTTGGCCTGCAGCTCTACAGCCGGCGGAGTTGCAACATCCGGAGTAGTGGTAGGAACAGGGCTGGCCGTCGGTGCTGTCGAAGGTAAGGGCGTTGCTGTCGTGCCCGGTGCCGCAGTCGTTCCCGGTGCCACCGTCGATCCCGGCGCAATCGTCGATCCCGGTGCCGGTGTCGCGGTCGGAGACAGGTACTCCGTGATCTGATCGTTCGTCAAACCGTCGGACAGGATAAAGGACATATAGGTGTCACCCAAATGGTTTTTGATCTTGTTCTCATCCTTGTCAAACGTCTTTCCGGTCATATACTGATAAACTCTGTCAAACTTTGCTCTGGTCTCTGTATCGAGTCCGGCCAGATTGTATTTAACATCTCTCCCCAGGTGTCCGAAATGCTTAAGTTTGTTTGAAGGCGGAACCAACGGAACCGCATCATCTGCATTGGTGAAGCGGATGAAGTTTTTGTAAAAATCATCACTCTTTTCTTCCCCTGCCGAATTGGTTTTGTAATTCGGCGAAGCATAGGTATAAACAAACTTGGACGCGTCGCTCACCAGACCGCTGCTAAGAAGACCGACAACATTCGCTGTCGAAGCTCCCAGACTGTGACCGGTGATAAACATGATCGTATTCTCTTTGGAAGCACCACTGATGCTCTTGACATAGCTTTCCAGTGAAGCCTCACAGTTCTCACCCGCTTTTTTGAAACCATCCACTACCGAATTGATATCCGTTACGGCATCACTCAGTGTGGTCGTTCCTTTGAATACCGCGCAGATGATATGATACTGTCTGCCGTCCTTGGTCAGTAGCTTGTGCGCAAAGGTTCTGGCCGGCTGTTCGATCGCATTTTTGGTGTCCGTTGAAAGCAGATAATAATCACTCTTACAATCGCTGAAGCCCAGCTGCATCAGCACGCCCTCAACCATCGCGCTCGAGTACTCCGCTGCCTGGCTCATCACCAAACCTGCCACAGACAGATTCTTGTTGATATCTGCTGTCTGCGCATTGGTCAAAAAGTCATTCCAGTTCCACTTAACCCGCATCGGCTGGGAAAACTTCACATCGACCCATTTTTCTGTCAGATCATCCGCCGCCTCAGCATTATCTACCCTAAGTGTGAGGCCTGCAAAAGCCAGTGCCAACACCAGGCATACTGCTAAAACCTTTCTCATCGTTTTCTTCATTACCATAATCTCCTTTCTCTATTTACCAAAAGCCTTCTTGGATTTCTTTTTAATTCGCTTCGCCACTGCAACAACCAAAATCAATACTATAACAGCTCCCGCCGCTATGAGGACAATCATAAGCGTATGACTTTCCGGCTTCATCACCACTGACAAACCGAAATCCTTCTCCGTCGTCTCAAACTCCTTCGACTTTCCGAAATTATCTGCCGTGATTTCCTTCCACGCGCCATCTCCGCTCTTCATATACAGAGTGCAATCTTTTCCGCCTTCCGGCAGGAAACGAACCGACTCAACCTCACTGTCTCCGGTGATATGTACCTGATAGGTTTCGCTCGCTCCGCTCACACCGTCTCCCGCTTCCTCGACCGTCATTCCGGAAGCATCCGTGAATTGGCCGGTCACCAGAAGGATCGACTGTTCTTCCCGTGTCTGTTCGCTGGCGAGTACCGTCAGATATGGCTCGTACTCTGCTGTTGCGATCACATCCAGCGTCAGATTCTCAAAGTTGTCCTCGGACCACTTACCATAGTATCCCGATTTCTTCGGGACCTCCGGAATCTCCGATTCATTGAGGGATCCGCCGTAGGTGAAGGTCTGTTTTCCCACCTCCTTTCCCTCTGCCATAAAGGTTGCCGTCATCGTCCGGAACCCGGACGGAACACCTTTGATTTTGCACAGATCATTGAAAGAAAGCGGCTCCGCCTTCCCTTTATAACTGGTCCGGTCAATCCCGGTCAACGTTTCCGAGGTAAAGTAGTTATCCTTCACTTTGCCGCCGGCTTTTCCGGCAATCGCGCCCGAGAAAGCATCGGCACGGTCAACTCTGGCCAGTGAGCAGGAATCACTGATGTTTTCCCCCTCTCCGACGATTCCGCCGACATACTGTCTCCCGGCCAATGCACACTTGGCATAGGATTTCTTGATCGCGGAAACTGATTTACCGGCAACGCCGCCGACATAGTCTCCCGTCTCGCTTTCCGCTGTTCCGTAGGCCTCACAGCCGTATACCGTTCCGACATCCATATTACCGATAACACTTCCCACGCAGTCCTTTTTCCCGAGGATATCTCCGTAGTTTTTGTTTCGGAATACAATTACCTTCGTCTGGTACTCAAAATGGATTCCCGTCTTTCCGCTGACATCGATGTCATCCTCCGGATCCATATCGTACTCCACCGCCATGGTCCCGGCAACTCCTCCGACATTCACATCCGCTTCCACGTCTCCGCGATTCACAGATTCAGCCGTCTTCCCGTCGATAGCGGAAAAAATCGCGTCATCGGAGATGTCCGCCAGATAGGTATCCTTGCTGAGGAAATTGGTATTCATGGTATCATCCACCATGCTTCCGAACATGTTGACGATGGCAGTGAACTCGCTGCTCACTTTTTCAAAGTCACGAATGATCTTCGAAGAAGAGTTTTTGATCGAGTTCTTTGTTGAATTCAGTGATTCTCCGATTCCGCCGATGGCAGAAGCGATTCCCTGAACATTCTTTTTGTAGCTTCCCGTATCCACACCCGATGATACCGATGCAGCGCCTCCCGAAATCTGCGATGCTACCGAAGAGATATTGGACAATGCAGCATCCGCACTGTTTTCGCTGCTTTGGAACGTACTGACAAGATTCTTGATCGAGGAAGCCGCCTGCTGACTGTCACCGGACTCCTCAAGATCCGAACGAACCTTGTCCAGGGCATCCACCCCGTTTTTCAATGATTTGATACCGGCACTCAGGTCGCTGACTCCGGATTTCACCTGACTGATTGCCCCCTTGGGATCGGAAATCAGCATTCCCTCCCCCTTCTTCAGGCTGTCATAACCCTGTCGGATTTGTTTCACACCACTTTCTATGGTTCCGATAGCCGCATTGGCAGCCTGTTTGTATTCACCGGTCAACCCGCGGATGGTATCTTTGCAATCCGTGACAGCCGAATCCAGTCCACTGACGATCCCTTTCAGATCCGAAGTGGCATTTTTGATATCCGAAGTATATCCTTTCAGATCGGACGCCTTTTGTTTCGCGTCGGCCGCCGCTGCTCCGACATCCCCGCTTACCGAGGAGGCCAGGCTCTCCGCACTGTTTTTCGCCGAGGTGATATAACCCGACATCTTGTCCAGCGAGGAGGATATCCCTCCGATCCCGGAACCGGCGTCATTTTTCAGATTGTCCATCAGACCGTCCAGCTTGCCGAACTCTTCTCGCAACGTATCCATGTTGGAGTTATCGAAGTTCAGGCTGATGCTGGGAACACACTGGCCGCAGATACCACCGACATCCTTCCGGCCTACGATCTTTCCGTCGTTTTTACATCCGGTAAGGTAGCCGGCCTGTCGACCGACAATTCCCCCGACATTGTAGCCCACATGCGGATATCCGA
>JAFYBS010000035.1 GCA_017540125.1 Eubacterium sp. | reverse complement strand
TCGAATTCTCTGGGGACCAGGGTCGAGAGCGTAGCTTCTTTGGCCGAGATCTCTTTGACCTCGGTTACTTCTTTTTCATCCTTGTTTTCGGACTTATTCGCGGATTTACGAAAAAAAAGCTCCATATCGCTCGCCCCCTTCCACATGGATTCTCGATATCCGTTCTCGGCATCATGAAATGATGATACCACGACTGACTCTTTTTTTCAAGATATTATTCAAGTGATATCAGGCATAAATATTTTTTGGGTTTTTTATTGCGAGTACGGAAAAAATGTGATAGAATGTATACAAATCATTTTCGTGAAGGAGGTTTGACCTATGCTATTAGTCGACAACGAAATCAAAATCCCCTCTAAAGTCAATAAAAACCTGAAACTCCGGGTGCTGAAGGGACATTTTGCCACCATTCACTCACATATCAACTGCTACATCGATATGACGATGCTGAAGTACCGTCAGAGCGAGGCGGAAGAGGTAGCCAAAGCGATGGCCGCTGACTACCAGTACAACAAACCCATTGACACCATCGTCGTTACCGACGGATGCGAGGTGATCGGCGCTTATCTCGCCGACGAACTGAAGAAACACGGTGTTATGTCACTGAACACACATGACTCCCTCTACGTCGTTACACCGGAGTTCGGAAACGGCGGACAGATGATCTTCCGGGACAACATCCAGCCGATGATCCGGAACAAAAACATCCTTCTGTTGCTGGCCTCCGCCACGACCGGCCGCACGATCGCCCGCGGCATCGAGTGTATCCAGTATTACGGTGGAATCATCCAGGGAGTATCTGCCATCTTCTCCGCATCGGGTGAGATTTTCGGTCACGAGGTGAATCACATCTTCTCCGCGAGTGATATCGCAGACTACGAGACCTATTCCCAGGAAAACTGCCCCTACTGCCAAAAGGGTCAGAAGATCGATGCGATGGTCAACAGTTTTGGGTATTCAGAAATCTGATTTGTTAAAGGTAAATATATGAAACACTTAAATCTTGGTTTTATTGGATTTGGATTAATCGGCGGTTCTATCGCTAAATCACTAAAAAAAAGGGGCGCGGATATCCGCGTCCTTGTTTACAGTCGCAGGAAAAATCCCGACCTTTTTGTCGGGGTGGAGGATCGGATCATCGACGAGATCGTCTATGAGATCGATGACTCCTTCACGGACTGTGATATGATTTTTCTCTGTGCACCGGTAAACAAGATCATCGACCTTCTGCCCTCTGTCGCTAAAAAAGCTTCCCCGAACTGCATCATCACCGATGTGGGCTCGGTCAAGGGGGCTGTCTGCAAGGCGGCGGCCGAGCTCGGGCTGGCATCTCGGTTTATCGGCGGCCATCCCATGGCCGGTTCGGAAAAGACCGGCTATGCCAGTGCCACGGACAATCTCCTGGAGAATGCCTTCTATCTGCTGACACCTTCGAAAGAGAATTCCCCGGAGGACATCTCTTTGCTGAAGGAGCTGGTCGAAGCCACCGGTGCCACCTGTGTCATCCTCGATCCGGAACGTCACGACCGGATCACGGCGGCCATCAGCCATGTCCCGCATCTCGTGGCGGCAGCTCTGGTGAATCTGGTCCGGAAGCATGACGATGAAGAGCAGACGATGAAGACCTTCGCCGCCGGCGGTTTTCGGGATATCACGAGGATTGCCTCCTCATCCCCGCAGATGTGGGAAGAAATCTGCATGACAAACCGGGACGCCATCGAAGATTATCTGGAAGAGATGGAATCGATCCTTCGGGAATACCGTCAGGTGATCCATGACAATCAGGGTGAGCAGATTTTTGATGCCTTCGAGCAGGCAGGAGAATATCGAAACTCGCTTCCCATCCGGAAAAAAGGACTGTTTCCCAGCGTTCACGAGCTGTTTATCAATCTCGATGACCGGCCGGGAGCCATCGCCGATGTGGCCTCTCTTCTGTCCGATGCCGGCATCAGCATCTGTAACATCGGCATCATCCACAACCGGGAGTTCGCCGACGGAGTCCTCCGGGTTGAGATGTACAACGCCGAAGACAAACTCTCGGCCGCTCTGCTTTTGAGAACCAATCATTACGAGCTGCCGGAGCGGGCTTGAATCCACCCGCGCACCTTCGCCTCGACCCATTCTATCCCCTGACGTATCCTGAGAAGCTTTACCAGAAGCATCCTCAACCGCTCGATCAGTACAGCCGCGACCAGGAACAGCAGGGAGAAGAAAATGACAGAGAATATGACGGAAGCCAATCCCTCTGATCTCATATGGATCAATCTCTCCGGAATAAAATGGAACCATAAAAACGGATGTGTGTTTATGATATAAGCGGCAAATACCGCCGGAGAGAAGAATCGAATGACATTCTGAATATCTCCTCCCTTTTTCAGTTTGATCCGGGAAAACAGGATGACATACGCTATCGACGGGAGCAATACGGTCGGTGAGATATACTGCACCAGGGTTTCTTTGGTGAAGGAAAAACACAGTATATCAAACGGCTGGATCAAAATCATCCACATCCACGTGATCAGATTCCCCGCCACGATCACCGCTATCAGTGTGCGCGCTTTCAAATTCACTCCGATCTCGCATTTTTTGATGATCGCTCCGATCAGATACAGGAGCACCAGCCAGATGGTGGAGTATCCGCTCTCCAACTCAAATCTTCCAAACCAGATGTTATACACGCTGAACAAAAGGATAATCCCAAGGAGGATCATCTTCAGCTTTTTCTTCGGCAACGCCCGGACCGCGTAATCCAGCACCGGCATCAGAACAAACAATCCCGTATAGCATGTAAAGTACCAGTACCACCGGCTCGTCACCGGGAAAAATGACATCTGGATATCCTTCACCGTGATGGCCTCCGGAATGATCGCGTTCTCGATGAGTGCCAGCCCCACGCTGTAGGTCAATACCATCAGCCACAGCATCACAAAGCTTGAAACACGATACTTTCTGGGTTTCTCCGTGTATCCCACATAACCGCTGATGATGGCGAAAATATCCACCGCGCCCAGCGCGATACTCTCCATCAGCCAGGATACATTATAAATAACCTCTTGCCCCTCAACTTCGCTCAGCATACCGCCCAGCAACAGCGTATGAAGGACCAGAACAAAAAACATCGAAACAATTCTCAGGATTTCAATCCCATCATTTTTCTCTTTTCCGGTACTTGTCGTTTTCAGTTCCACTCTTTTTTCCCATCTTTCATGTAGATTTACTCTTGTGACTAAACGATCAACATCGCGTCGCCAAACGAAAAGAAACGGTACCTCTCCGCCACCGCTTCCCGGTAGGCCTCCATGATGAACTCCCGTCCGGCCAGTGCGGAAACCAGCATCAGCAGCGTGGATTCCGGCAGATGAAAATTCGTGATCAGCGCATCGGTGATCCGAAAGCGATACCCCGGATAGATAAAAATATCCGTATCGCCCTCTCCGGCCTGCAGGATCCCGGCATCGTCCGTTGCCGATTCGATAGTCCGGCAGCTTGTGGTCCCGACACAGATTATTCGCCCGCCGTTTTTCTTCGCACGGTTGATCTTCTCCGCCTCCTCCGGCAAAATCCGGTACCACTCCGAATGCATCCTGTGTTCCGTCACGTCCTCAACCTTCACCGGACGAAACGTTCCCAGCCCGACATGCAGCGTGACCTCCGCCACCTCCACACCCGCCGCTTTCACCTGATCGAACAGCTCGTTCGTAAAATGCAGCCCGGCGGTCGGTGCCGCTGCCGAACCGTCATATCTGGCGTAGACCGTCTGATAACGGTTTCTGTCCTTCAGTTCATGGTGTATGTACGGTGGCAGGGGCGTCTGTCCGAGGCGATCCAGCACCTCTTCGAAGATCCCCTCGTACTCAAATCTCACCAGCCGGTTTCCATCCGGAAGCACCTCGATGATCTCACCGGTCAGAGGTGCTCCTGTCCCCTCCGCGGAGTCCGGCCCGCTGCCTCCGAACCGAACCGTGGCACCGGTCCTCAACTTCTTTCCCGGCCGCACCAGCGTCTCCCATACATCCCCCTCCCGGCGCTTCAGTAAAAATACTTCCACATGCGCCCCGGTATCCGGTTTGACCCCCAGGAGCCTGGCCGGAATCACACGGGTGTTGTTCCGGACGAGACAGTCTCCCGGCCTCAGATATTCGCCGATTTCATGAAAGTGCCGGTGTGTGACCGACCGATTGTCCCGATCCAAAACCATCAGCCTCGAGGCACTCCGGTCCTCCAGGGGATCCTGCGCGATCAGTTCCTCCGGCAATTCATAATAAAAATCGCTTGTTTTCACGGGTCTCCTTCCCTTTCTTCTCTTGACTTCCATCCCCCGAATAGGATATAATAACAGTATCTATCATATCACTATCACTCCGGGAGGTCAAGCAATATGGCAGGACATGTTTACGGCGCGATCAATCTGGGTTCCAGCGAACTCGCACTGAAAATCTTCGAAATCAGTAAAAAGCATGGCATCACGGAACTGACCCATGTCCGTCGTAAATACGCCATCGGTGTCGAGACCTATTCCACCGGTTTTATCTCCTACCGGAGTATGACCGAAATCTGCTCCACTCTGAATGACTTTACCCGCATCATGGAGGAATTCGGCACGGACTCCTCCGATGTTTACGCGACCAGCGGCATCCGTGAAGCCGAAAACATGCTGGTCCTCGTGGATCAGATCCGAATCCAGACCGGATACGACGTGCGCACCCTGTCGAACAGTGAGACGCGCTTTCTGTATTACAAAGCCCTCGCCAACACGGAGGCACGGTTCTCTCAGTTCTCCATGGAGGGTACCCTGGTGGTCGATGTCGGCGCCGGCTCCGTCCAGCTCTCTTATTTCAACCAAGGTACTCTGCTGGTCACCGAGAATCTCCTTCTCGGTTCTTCCCGAATTCAGGAGCTGCTGCAGGTGATGGAGGACGAGGCCTACGACTACACCAACCTGATCGATGAGTATATCGAAAAAGACATCACCAGCTTTTTCAAGAAAAATATCCGCGACCAGCAGATCCGCCACATCGTGGCTGTCGGAGGGATGATCCCGGACGCCTACCACTACATGCGCGAGAGAAAAGCGGAGTTCGACGGATTCATCAAGAGTAAAACCATGTCGAAAACCAAGCTGTTCTCCGGCCTGAAAGGCGAGCTTTCAAAACTTGTCATTCCCACTGTTCTGATCCTGCGGAAAATCTCCGAGCTGACCAAGTGTGAAAAGCTGATCCTCTCGCCGATCGATCTGTGCGATAGTATGGCTGTCGAGTTCGCTGAGCGGCGTCTGCGGATCACGCAGGACCACGATTTTACCAGCGATATCCTGGCCAATGCCCGGACCATGGCGATCAAATACCAATCCGACATGGAGCATATCGATACCGTGGAGATGCTTTCACTCCAGATTTTCGACCGGATCCGGAAACTGCACGGCCTTGGGAAAAGGGAGCGGCTGCTCCTTCAGATCGCCGTAAGGCTTCACAACGTCGGATCGTTCATCAGCGATATGCATGCCCGGGAAAACTCCTATCACATCGTGATGAACACCGAGCTGATCGGAATCTCCGACCGGGAACGAAGGATGGTCGCCAACATGATCCGTTATAACGAGGACCGCTTCCCGGACTATCTGACGATCGAGGATGAAATCTCCAAAGAGCAGTACATCACCGTCGTCAAACTGAACGCGATCCTGAAAACCGCTAACGTCCTGGATAAAAGTAACCGGCATAAAATCAAAACCGTGGGGGTATCTCTGGACGGTGACGTGCTGATCATCACAGCGGAAACGATGGCGGATATCACATTGGAAAAAGGGCTGTTTCACGAGAAGGCAAACGCCTTCGAGGAGATCTTCGGCATCCGGCCGAAGCTGATACAGAAGAAGACCGGAAGAAGTTGATGAAACCTGCCGGGACGACTTTTGCTTGACAAAAAACATGGGGAGGATTTTTCTTATGAACGAAACTACAACCGGATACGAGCGATTCTATAACCGGGAGCTGAGCTGGCTCGATTTTGACGACCGGATTCTCTCGGAAGCGCGGGATACATCGATTCCTCTGATGGAACGGTTAAAGTTCCTCAGCATCACCTCGTCCAATCTGGATGAGTTTTTTATGGTGCGCGTAGCGTCTCTGAAGGACCAGGTGAACGTCGGCTACAAAGGTCTGGATATCGCCGGGATGACCGCCCGTCAGCAGATCGAAGCAATCCTCGAATACACGCATGATTTCGCCGATCGTCAGTACAGCACCTACAACCGGAGTCTGCTTCCGACCTTGAAACAAAACGGCCTGAAGATCATCTCCTACCACGAGGATCTGAACGAGGAGCAGTCCGAATACGTGGACAAGTTCTTCCGCTCCGAGGTCTTCCCCGTCCTCACTCCGATGGCGGTGGATTCCTCCCGCCCGTTCCCTCTGATCCGGAACAAATACCTGAACATCGGAGCGCTTCTGCAGGACAAGAAAAATAAAGACAACGTCGATTTCGCTACGGTTCAGGTTCCTTCAGGACTCCCCCGGGTTGTCACCATCCCCACCGATGAAGATGGCTGCAGCACCGTGATCCTGCTGGAACAGATCATCGAGAAAAATATCCGCCGTCTATTCACCGGGTACAAAGTTCTCTGTGCTACTCCCTATCGTGTGATGCGAAACGCCGATCTTCCCTTCGACGAGGACGAAGCGGCCGATCTCCTGGTAGAGATTGAGAAGCAGCTGAAACGCCGTCAGTGGGGCGAGCCGATCCGTCTCGAGGTCGAGGCCGGGATCGACAAACAGCTTCTGAAGGTTCTGAAACGCGAGCTGCCGATCAACGAAGAATCCATCTATCGGATCCACGGTCCGCTGGATCTGACATTTTTGATGAAGGTATACGGACTGGACGGCTTTGATCATCTGAAGGAAAAACCCTTCACGCCCCAGCAGCCCAAGTATCTGGAGCCGGATCGCGATCTGTTCGAGCAGATCCGCGAGCACGACATCCTGCTTCACCATCCCTATGAAACTTTCGATCCGGTGGTGAAGTTCATCGCCACGGCTGCCGCGGATCCGGACGTTCTGGCCATCAAGCAGACACTGTACCGTGTCAGCAGCCACTCACCGATCATCGCCTCTCTCGCCGCCGCTGCCGAAAACGGAAAACAGGTTTCCGTTCTCGTGGAGCTGAAAGCCCGGTTTGACGAGGAGAACAACATCGTCTGGGCCAGAAAACTGGAGGAGGCCGGTGCCCATGTTATCTATGGTCTCGTGGGACTGAAAACGCATTCCAAAATCACCCTGGTTGTCCGCCGCGAGGAGGACGGCATCCGCCGCTATGTACATCTGGCTACCGGAAACTACAACGATTCCACCGCCAAGCTCTACACGGATATGGGTATTTTTACTGCCAAAAGAACCTACGGCGAAGATGCCACGGCAGTCTTCAATATGCTTTCGGGATATTCCGAGCCCCTGGGCTGGAACAAGCTGACTCTCGCGCCGCAGTGGCTCCGGGACCGCTTCCTCGAGCTGATCAACCGCGAAGCGATCCACGCTGCCAAGGGACATCCGGCGCGTATCATAGCAAAAATGAACTCGCTCTGCGACAAAGAAGTCATCGAAGCCCTTTACGACGCTTCCGCGAAGGGCGTGGAGATCGACCTGATCATCCGTGGCATCTGCTGTCTGAAAGCCGGCGTCCCCGGCCTCAGCGATAACATCCGCGTCCGTTCCATCGTGGGGACATTTTTGGAACACTCCCGTATCTTCTTTTTCGAGAATGACGGGTCGCCGGAGGTTTATATGGGCAGCGCTGACTGGATGCCGCGAAACCTGGACAAACGTGTGGAGATCCTGTTCCCTGTGGAGGATCCGACTCTGAAAGCCGATGTGATCGAAATCCTGAACATCCAGCTTTCCGATACGAAGAAAGCCCGCATCATGCAGCCGGACGGCCGATACGAGAAGGTCGACATGCGGGGCAAAAAGCCTCTCGGAGCACAGGAGACCTTCTGTTCGTTGGCCATGAAAAATGCCAAAAAAGGACATAACTGATAGTCTGGCACTTTTACCAGTGGAGGTATTCTCATGACCAACTACCCCGTCACCGGAACCGGCGAAGCCATCGCTTACGTCGACGGCAGCTTCAATCCGGACACCAACGAATACGGCGCCGGCGTTGCATTTTTCTGTAACGGCCGTCTGACCGAGCTGTCACAGAAAGGCAGCAACCCCGACGCGGCCACCATGCGGAACGTCTCCGGCGAGGTGATGGCCTCGATGATGGCCATGCGCGAGGCCTCCCGTCTGGGACTTCAGCGTCTCGTCATCTATCACGATTACCAGGGCATCGCGGACTGGTGCACCGGTGCCTGGAAAACAAAAAAAGAAGGCACCCGCGTGTACAAGGAGTACTATCAGCAGATGCGCCTCTCCGGCCTGGATATTCAATTTGTCAAGGTCGAAGGCCACTCCGGTGATACGTGGAACGATCGGGCCGACGAGCTAGCCCGGGCAGCGGTTGGGAAGTAAATGGAGTCATCGGAACACATGTCCGGCGAGGGGACTGTGTTCCGATGACGTTTATTTTTGCTTATGCGACCGCTGCCCCCGTAGCAAAGAAGTAAATCAGCACCGCAATTCCCAATATTATCCGGTACACTCCAAACGCTTTGAAATCGTGTTTTCGTATGTATCCCATCAGGAATTTGATGGCAAAGAGCGAAACGAAAAACGCCACGATCATCCCGATGGCCAGGGTGATATATCCCATCATGTCGAAATTCATCCCGTGCTTCACCACCTTCAGGAGGCTGGCTCCGAACATCACGGGGATCGCCAGATAGAACGTAAACTCCGCTGCCGCACTTCGGGCAATACCTAACAGTAAAGCTCCGATGATCGTCGCTCCGGATCTCGAGGTTCCCGGCACAACAGCCGCCAGCACCTGGAAAATCCCGATGATGATCGCCGAGCTGAATCCGATATCCGCCACGGTGGTAATCACCGGATTTCTTCCCTTATTCCACAGTTCTACTACGATAAACAGAATACCGTAGATGATAAGCGCTCCCGCCACGACGAACGCGTTGTAGAACATCTCATCGATCAGATCATCAATCGTGAATCCCACGATCGCCGCCGGTATACTGGCCACGGCAATTTTGAGCCACAGCTTCATGATATCCCAGCGTACCACTGACTCCCCTCTTTTTCTGTGGGTAAAGTGAAACGGCCACAGCTTCGACCAGAACAGGATAACCACCGCCATGATGGCCCCCAGCTGTACCACCACCAGGAACATGTCGGAAAACTCCTGATCCGAAAAAGACAAAAACTGATTCACCAGGATCATATGTCCTGTCGAGCTCACCGGAAGCCACTCCGTAATTCCCTCGACAATCCCCCATACAATCGCAACCAGTATATCAAACGCACCCATGACAAAACCTGCCTTTCTGTTTTTTTAACCTCACCATTCTAACATATCTTTCCCACTCCCGCAAGCATAACTTTTCGTCGCCCGTCAACGAGCCCCGCATCCCGCTTCCGTCGCGGAAAACACCGGTCACGTCAACTTTCTTCCGAAAGTTATTGTAAAAAATGATTTCCTATGTTATAATAATGTGGATTGTGTATATCATGACAGAAAGGTGATGTTTCCGATGGGAGCATTTTTAAAAAAATACATCGATCCCTATGTCCCCTTGTGGGCCATTCCTCCCCTGGTGACCTGTTTTCTGATCAACTGCGCGATTTACTGGATCACCATGGCACTGTGTGACGATTTTACTCATTACGATCTGACGATGCCGATAGACCAGAATATCCCGGTGGTTACGGAATGGGTATTTATCTATCTGTTTTACTGCTATGCCTTCTGGGCTTTCAGTTACTGTTACATCGCCCACGTATACCGCGATGAACCGGAGAAGGTTTTTCGTTTTGTCGTGGCAGACATGATGAGCCGGCTGATCTGCATGCTGTTTTTCATCTTTTTTCCGACCACGAACACCCGGCCGGAGATCACGGGCTCCGATGTCAGTGACCGATTGACGAGGTTTTTGTACAAAATCGACCAACCGACCAACCTGTTTCCGTCGATCCACTGCCTGGTAAGCTGGTTCTGCTTTGTCGGGATCCGGTTTTCGAAAAAGGTTCCCTTCGCCATGAAGGTCTTTTCTCTGATTTCCGCCCTGGCAATCGTGGCATCGACCCAATTTTTGAAACAGCACTATGTCGTGGACGCATTGGGCGGCATAGCACTGGCGGAGATTTGCTGGCTGATCAGCGGTCACATTCCTTTGCCGAGGATTTTTACGGAAAAATACACCAAACTGGTGCACAAGTTTTTCCCTAACGCGGAATTAAAATAATCCCGGGAAAGAAACAAACAACAGGAGACGTATTAGAGTGGAGAAGAAAAAAAGCAATGTGAAGAAAAACCTGCTGAACATCGGTTTTCTGGTTGCTCTGCTGGTTCTCACCCTGTGGCTGATCTTCAAGGATCAGGACATCGGGCAGATCTTCAAGCTGATCGGCGAGATTTCCCCGATCTTTCTTCTGATATGCTTTGTTCTGGTCATACTGTACGTGTGCAGCGAGTCCGT
>JAFYBS010000034.1 GCA_017540125.1 Eubacterium sp. | reverse complement strand
CGAGGCCACCGCCGGCACGATCGGCGGCTGCAGCATCGAGAACGGCACGCTGACGATCCAGTCCGCCAACATCGACCCGATCAACGCATCCCAGATCACAGCAGGCCCGCTCTCCGTCGCCCGCCTCTCGTCCAAGTCCCTGACCGGAGGCAAGATCGCGGACGAGACCCTGGACGCCAACAAGCTGGCGGACAATGCTGTCATCAACCGGACCATCGGCTCGTCCGCTGTCTCCTACGGCAAGACCAGCTTCCAGGGCACCCTGGACCAGGTCGGCACCAACAAGGCGAACATCGATACGCTCTTTGGCTACTTCTCCGGCGCCGCCAGCTTCAGTTCCGTCCTCACCGGCTCCCTGGCCATCAACTCGCATTATCTTTCACTGGATACCATTACCATTGGCGGTGTTTCTCGAAAGGTGGTTACATGGAATTGATTACATTAGTTACAGCAAACGGGGTTTCTTTCCCAATCTCCTGGATCGGCATCTCCGACTTCGACGGCAGTCTCCGCTTCGAAGTCCTCTCCAATGATATGGACGTGCTCTACCGCATCTTCACCGATACGGAAGAGACGAAAACCCTGACCCGTGTCTTCGACGGAGACGAAAAAACCTTTGAAGGCTATTCCGTCTTCAAAGGCATCGAGCAGATGCAGCCCGGATGCATCGTCGTAAGACTGATGAAAGGCGCAACATGAATTCAGCTCAGCAAGTTATAAGCATCGCCCTTGCCGAAGTCGGCTACCGCGAGAAGGCCTCCAATGCCGCCCTCGATGATCCCGCTGCCAATGCCGGCTCCGGCAACTGGACCAAGTATGCCCGTGACCTCGCCGCAGCAGGGTATTACAACGGCAACAAGAACGGCTATGCCTGGTGTGATGTGTTCGTGGACTGGTGTTTCTTCAAGGCCTTTGGATCAGACGCCCAGCGCATCCAGTGCCAGACCGGCGATCTCGGAGCCGCCTGCATCTACTCCGCCCAGTATTTCATGATGCAGGGGAGATATGACCAGACGCCGAAGCCCGGCGACCAGGTCTTCATCAACGTGAACGGCCAGATCGGCCATACCGGCATTGTGGTTGAGATTTCAAATACTTCCATCACCGTGGTAGAAGGTAACAGTTCAGACCGTGTGCAGCAACTGACCTATGACCGCGGCAGCTCCCGCATCGCGGGCTTCGGTCACCCGATGTACGATGACGTGCCCAGTGTAAATCAAACGGCAGAAGAAAAACCGCTCACCCTGCCTTCCGACAATTCTCAAAAGGTAATCGTAGAATTGTCGATACTCAAAAAGGGGATGACCGGCAACACCGTGAAGAATGCCCAGACGCTGCTGATCCGTCATGGCTATTCCTGCGGCGGAAGGGTGATCTCCGGACGGGAGAATCCTGACGGCGACTTCGGACCGGCAACCGAGAAAGCGGTCAAGTCTTTCCAGCATCTGCGAAAGCTGGAAGCTGATGGTGAGATCGGTGCGGATACTTGGATGTCATTATTGACAACGTGAGGTGAGAAATCATGACTTCTTTTAATCTAACGGATCTTGTTGCAATGGTTGCGGCCATTGCCGCCATTCTCACCTTGATGGGTTACATCCATCGTCTGATGAAGTGGTTTGATCACGACAGGGAACAGGACGCTGCCATGAAAGCCGTCAAGGACGAACAGCGCGTCCTCTGCGTGGCACTCGCTGCCTGCCTCGACGGCCTCGAACAGCTCGGTGCGAATCATTCGGTTACCAGGGCGAAAAAAGAACTTATCAACCACATCCAAACACAAGCTCATAAATAGGAGGTATTGTCTGTGCAAATAAACTTCAAAGTCCGTATTCGCAACAAACTTTTCTGGCTCGCTCTGATCCCCGCGGTGCTGATCCTCGTCCAGACTGTCTGTGCACTCTTCGGGGTGCCCATCACGGTCGAGAATGTCGAGTCCCGGCTCCTGGATCTGGTCAACGCCGTCTTTGCCGTTCTCGCCATCCTCGGCATTGTAGCAGATCCAACCACTGAGGGCTTGCAGGATTCCGACCGGGCGATGACGTATGACAAGCCTTGGGATGATGCCGATTACCAGGTGGTTGGAAAACACGAAGCGTAAATATAAACCGCGAACTGTCCGTTTTGGAGAGTTCGCGGTTTTCTTTTTTTCTGAATCTGTTTTTCTGAGGAGTAACTTGTTCGGAAAAACATTATCTTAATATGTATGGCGCGATTTTGAGAACCAGAGATTGTTGTTTCTTACGCTTGCTGCCCTATGGGTAGTTAGAGCCAGCTTGTCCTATGTCCTTTCTGTTCGTGTTCGGGCTTCAGATTTGTTTTTTCATTTCAGCATGTTACTGTTGGTGAGATTGAGAGACGGAAAACTATCCTGATTCATAGCTTTTTTCACAAATTCGTCAAAACCCAATCCTTCTCCTACAGTACGCACTGCAGAGTTCGTTACATCCCTCATCGTTTCAGCACAGGGCTTAACCATATGATCACCCACAAAATCACATGCGGAATTGAATGCGCCACTGAGTGCATCCAAAACTCCGTTCCCTCCGGTGACAATCAAAAGTTCTTTATCGTTCAAAGTCTTCATTGTTTTCATCTCCTTTCTGTTCCGGGACCTAAAGGCCTCTTTTTTCTGTTTTTTGTTTACGGGCACAGTATAGCACAGGCACTGTCACACAACTGTCACAGAAAAAGGGGTAAATTAAAAAAAGTTGAAAATATTTTTTAGGGTTCACATAAGCAGGCCGCCGCCCTTTGAAGGCGGCGGTTTTTGTTTATTGGATTGCCGTTGAATTACAGAACGCGGCTGAATCCTGTTGACGTCCCTGATCAATCCTTTAATATTTTCAGATACGCATCCAACCTTGCGTTGATGTAGCCGGCAAACAGATTCTCCATCGCGGACAGATT
>JAFYBS010000033.1 GCA_017540125.1 Eubacterium sp. | reverse complement strand
CCATTTACGCAGGATGTTTTCTCCATCCTGCAAGGCGCCTGAACGCGTCGATGCGGTGGCATCGGCAAGTGAAGGCAACGAAGCAGGTGGAAAAACAGACAAGTAATATGGTCCGGTTATTTGGTGTCAGTAGCACTAGCTCCGGATAAATTGAGAGTGAGGAAAGTACGTTTGGATTGGGAGAACAGGTTATGAGTGTAAAAAGTGAGTTGCTGAAGCTACTGGAAGCAAACCGGGGAAAGGATCTGTCGGGGGAACAGATCGCCTCGCAGCTGAATGTGACCCGGGCCGCCGTGTGGAAGGCGGTGAAGAGTCTGACAGCGGAGGGATATCATATCGAAGCCGGGAACAACCGGGGGTATCGTCTCATGCCCGGAAATGATATTCTGTCGGCGGAGGGGATCGGTTTATTTTTGAAAAAAGAACATGAGATCATCGTTCTTCCGGAGGTTGACTCGACGAATAACGAGATGAAGCGACGGGTCATAGACGGGGCGAAGGAAGGGATGGTCATTCTCAGCGAACACCAGACGGCCGGGAAGGGGCGCCGCGGCCGTGAGTTTTTCTCGCCGCGGGGACTGGGAATCTATATGTCCATGCTTTTTTATCCGGAGGGGCGGAAGGTTCAGGATGTGCTTTCGATCACAGCTCATGCCGCCGTAGCGGTCAGTCGTGCCATCTCGAAGGTGTGTCACAAGGAAACACAGATCAAATGGGTGAACGATATTATCCTGAATGATAGAAAGGTGTGCGGGATCCTCACGGAGGCAAGCGCGGATATCGAGAGCGCAGGAGTCGATGTGGTGGTCGTGGGAGTCGGGATCAATTTCCATGCGATGAAAGAGGAGGAAGTTCCGGAGGAGCTCCTGGATGTAGTAGGCTATATTATGGAGGGGGATGAGTGGTGCGAGGTGACCCGGTGCGAGCTGGCGGCCGAGGTGATCAACGAACTGTACGGATACTATGAAAACTATCCCGGTCCCTCTGTCATGGAGGAATACCGCCGGCGGTCCATCGTTCTCGGGAAGCGTGTTTGCTTCGGTACGCCGGGCGAGGTAGCCGGACAGATCGGCGATGATTGGGAGGAAGGACTTGCCGTGGAAATCGATGATTTCGGCGGACTCGTGGTGGAGATGGATGACGGGAGCAGAAAGACGCTCCGGACAGGGGAGATTTCATTACGCCTGAAAAAGGATGTGCCGTGAGCCCTGAACGGCATGCTGTGAAATAATAAAAAGTCGGAGAAAAATCATGAAAGCTTATAAAAAATATGTAAAACCATATCTGGCCTACTTCATCCTCGGACCGGTCTTCATGATCGTGGAGGTTCTGGGTGAGGTGATCCTGCCGAAGCTGATGTCGCTGATCATCAATTACGGTTGCGGTCAGGCCGAGGGGGTGGAAGCCCGTGGAACAGGTTATATTATTCTCATCGGAGCGGCGATGATCGGCACAGCACTTTTGATGATGCTGGGCGGGATCCTCGGCGCTTATTTCGCGATCAAGGCTTCGGTAAACTTCGCCGGTGATCTGCGCCACGATGTTTTTGCGAAGGTGCAGGAGTTCTCTTTTTCTAACATCGAAAAACTCTCTACCGGTTCGCTGGTTACCAGGCTGACGAACGATATCACCAATGTCCAGAATATGATTGCCATGGCATTGCGTATGCTTCTTCGCGCGCCGGGTATGCTGATCGGCGGACTGATCATGGCATTTATCATGAATCGTTCGCTGGCGATGGTGCTGCTCGTTGTTTTGCCGTTGTTGATCGTTGTTCTGGTGATCATCATGAAGGTGGCATTTCCCCGTTTCAACACGATGCAGGACCGGATCGATAAACTGAATTCCCGTATCCAGGAGAACATCACGAACCAGCGGGTGGTGAAGTCCTTTGTCCGGGATGATTTTGAGAAAGAGACTTTTGATAAGGCAAATGAAGAACTGAGAAACAAGACACTCCGTGCCATCAAGGTTGTGATTTTTACGCTGCCGGTTATGACGTTGGCGATGAACGTGACGACCATGGCAGTGGTGTGGTTCGGTGGTAAACAGATCATCATGGGAGATATGATGATCGGCGACCTGACAGCGTTCACGACCTATGTGGTACAGATTCTCGTATCCCTGATGATGCTTTCTTTTGTGATGATCCAGGGGTCCCGGGCACTGGCTTCTTCGGCACGAATTTTGGAGGTGCTGAACACGGAAGTGGATCTGAACGACGATCATGCGTCCCGGCCGGAAGCTGAGGTGGAACAGGGAAAAATCGAGTTCCTCCATGTCGGATTCCGGTATTACAAAAAGCACAAGGAAAATGTTCTGAACGATATCAGTTTCACGATCATGCCCGGCGAGACCGTCGGGATCATCGGTTCCACGGGATCCGGAAAATCCTCTCTGGTACAGCTGATTCCCAGACTGTACGATTGCGATGAGGGGGAGGTGCTGGTAGACGATGTGGATGTCCGGGAGTATTCCCTGGATAATCTTCGCGGCGGAGTTGCTATGGTCCTCCAGAAAAATACCCTCTTCTCCGGAACAGTTTCGGATAATCTCCGATGGGGCGACCCGGAAGCGGATGAGGAGGAACTGAGGAAGGCGGCCGAGGCCGCGCAGGCGGACATTTTTATCCGGGATTTTACGGAAGGATATGAGAGAGAGCTGGGGCAGGGAGGCGTGAATGTTTCCGGCGGTCAGAAGCAGCGTCTCTGTATCGCCAGGGCACTTTTGAAAAAGCCGAAGATCCTGATCCTGGATGATTCCACCAGTGCGGTGGATACCGCGACGGAGCAACGGATCCGGGAGAATCTGGCAAACACGTTGCCGGGCTGTACCAAGCTCATCATCGCTCAGAGGATATCTTCCGTGGAGCATGCGGACCGGATTCTCGTGATGGAGGAAGGACAGATCGTGGGATTCGGCACTCACGAGGAACTTTTGAAGGATAATGAGACTTACCAGGAGATTTACTTCTCTCAGAAAGACAGAGAGGAGGTGGCTTCCTGATGGCGGAACAAAACAGAACGGTTTCCCACGGCCCCGGTGCCAGAGGGCGCGCTGCCGCAATGCGAGGGGGAAAGCCAAAAAACACCGGAGCCACGCTGCAGAGGCTCCTGGGATATTTGAAAAAAGAATGGTATTTGATCGTGCTGGCGATACTGTGTATGCTGGTGTTCGCGGCATCGTCCCTGATCGGTTCCTATATGCTGAAGCCAATCATGGACAGCCTGGCAGAAAGTGCCTCGAAGATCGCATCGGCGACGGGAGATGTGACACCGTTGATCGAGGAGGCCGTCAGCTCACTTGCGCGCATGCTGCTTCTGATGATGATCGTTTACGGTGCGGGGATCCTGGCGAATTATTTCCAGATGCGAATTATGATCAGTGTTTCCCAGCGGGCCTTGATCCGTATCCGAAAGGAGCTTTTCGATCATCTTCAGGAGATGCCGGTACGGTATTTCGATGTGAATACTACCGGAGATATCATGAGTCGTTTTACCAACGATGTGGATACCATCGGGGAACTTCTGAACAGTACCCTGATGCAGATGCTGTCCGGCATCATCAGTATCGTCGGAACGCTGGTGATCATGCTGACGCAGAACATCTGGCTGGCTCTGATCACGGTATTTATGATGCCGGTGATGTTTGTTACCGCAGCCAAGATCGGGAAAAAGAGCGCCGGTTACTATCGGAAGCAACAGGAATCCCTGGGAGCGTTGAACGGATATATCGAGGAGACGGTCACCGGACAGAAGGTAGTTAAGGTCTTCTGCCATGAAGAGGATGCAATCCGGGATTTCGATGAGAAAAATAATGAGCTTCGCGAAAACCAGATCAAGGCGCAGTTTATCGGCGGTATCCTGATGCCTGTGATGGGGAATTTCGGTCAGATTTGTTACGGACTGACGGCAATGATCGGTGGCCTGATGTGCGTGGCAGGTTCGCTGACCATCGGCGGTCTGACTATTTTTGTAAATTATTCGAGGCAGTTTTCACGTCCTATCAACGAGCTTTCGATGCAGATCAATACCATTTTTTCAGCGCTGGCCGGTGCGGAGAGAGTGTTCTATGTGATGGACAGTGAGGCAGAGGAGCCGGATGCGGAAGGGGCGATTTCGGCGGACGGTATCGCCGGCGATGTGGAGATGAAGGATGTGACCTTCGGATATACCACGGACAAAACGGTCCTGAAAAACATCAGTTTACATGTGAAGCCCGGAGAGAAGGTGGCCTTCGTTGGTTCTACCGGCGCCGGAAAAACGACGATCACCAATCTGCTCAACCGGTTTTATGATGTGGAGCAGGGAGAAATCACCATCGACGGGCGGAACATCCGGGATTACCGGAGAGACAGTCTGCGTGAAAATATCGCCATGGTGCTGCAGGATACGCATCTTTTCTCGGGGACAGTTCGCGAGAATATCCGTTACGGAAGACCGGATGCCACGGATGAAGAGGTGGAGCAGGCAGCCAGGACGGCCAGTGCGCATTCCTTCATCATG
>JAFYBS010000032.1 GCA_017540125.1 Eubacterium sp. | reverse complement strand
TTGTCGAGAATGTGATGCCTTCGGTGGTGGGGATCATCGAGAAGGGAACCGTGCAGAACATGTTCGGTCAGGAATACGAGGCGATGGCAGCCGGCAGCGGTTTCATCGTAAAGCAGGACGGTGATGAGCTTCTGGTGGTGACCAACGGGCATGTGGTGCAGGATGCCAAGGAAATCAATGTGATCTTCTGTGACAACGAACAGGTGACAGCGAAGGTAAAGGGGGGCAGCTCGGCGAATGATATCGCTCTTCTGACGGTGGATATGACTCAAATGAAGGATACCACCAAGAAGGCTGTCAAGGCAGCGGTATTACGTTCCACCGATGATGTCAAGGTCGGCGAAATGGCAATCGCTATCGGCAATGCCAACGGAAGCGGTCAGTCCGTAACGGTAGGCTATGTCAGCGCCAAAGATCGTACCTTCGTGGTTGGGACGACGAATTCCAAGGGTGAGACCAATACCCGTCCGATGTTGCAGACCGATGCGGCCATCAATCCCGGAAACTCCGGCGGTCCGTTGATCGATGCCAAGGGAAGAGTTATCGGAATCACCACCTCCAAGGAGTTCAGTGCTTCGGACGGCCGTGATATCGTGGGAATGAATTACGCCATCCCGATGTCCGACGGTGTTTCCATCATCAATGACCTGATGAACCGTGAGGTATTGAAGGATGAGGAAAAGGGTTATCTCGGCATCACCGGTGAGACCATCGATGAGACAACCGGCAAGAACTACAATATCCCGGAGGGTGTGTATGTTAAATCCCTGTCCGATACCGGTGCTGCATACAAAGCCGGCGTTAAGCAGGGGGATGTGATCACGGCAATCGACGGTACGGAGGTGAAACAGCTGACGGATGTGCAGGAGATCGTAAACAGCAAGCGTGTGGGAACCACCATCGAGCTGACGGTCCAGAGAAACAACGGCAGCGGATACGAGGAGAAGAAGATCAGCGTCAAGCTGGCATCCAAGGACACGCTGGACGGACTTCCGCAGGATGAGACCGAGGAAGACGAGCAACAGGATCCGTACAATCAGCAACCGCAGGGAGACGATGATTACCAGATCATGCCTTGGGGATTCGGATACTGATTTTGCTTGCAAGTACAGTGGATATCGTGTATAATAAAACCCGTCGATGGTTCGCCGTCGGCGGGTTTCTTTGGATTACAGATAGGAGATAAAAATGGCTGAGAATGAGATTACAAATACGACGGATACTACGGGGAACGGAAACGGAACGGGAAACGGGAACGGTTCCGGCGGAGGGAACGATAACAACGGAGGCTACGAACGGGTTTGTTACATGTGTCACCGTCCCGAATCTAAAGTGGATAAAATGATTGTTATCCCGAATAATATCTGTATCTGCTCGGATTGTATGCAGAATACACTGGATCAGATTTCGGCTTCCGGATTTCCGGGGATACAGGGGCTGTCGCCCCAGGACATCATGAACATCAGTGGCATGGGGATCGTGCCGCCGGATGAGTTTCAGATGAAGCATGCGGTCAAAAAGAAAAAGAAGAAAAAAGAAGAACAGCCGGAATCGGCGGCTCTGGATATCAAGAATCTCCCGGCACCCCACGTGATCAAAGGGAACCTGGATGAGTATGTCGTAGGTCAGGAGAAGGCAAAAAAAGTGTTGGCCGTGGGTGTGTACAACCACTATAAGCGCGTGATGGCGGAGCTTAAGGAGGAAAACGAAGAAGAGGAGGATCCGGGAAAGGGCGTCCGTCTGAACGGAATCGAGATCGAGAAGTCCAACATGCTGATGCTCGGGCCTACCGGAAGCGGAAAAACCTTCATGGTCAAAACCATGGCCAAGCTTCTTCAGGTACCGCTGGCCATCACGGATGCTACCGCACTGACGGAGGCAGGCTATATCGGAGATGATGTAGAGAGCGTGATCAGCAAGCTTCTCGCTAACGCCGGAAATGATGTGGAGCTGGCAGAGAGAGGGATCGTCTATATCGATGAGATTGACAAGATTGCAAAAAAGGTGAATGCCCACAACCGGGATGTTTCGGGAGAAGCGGTTCAGCAGGCACTCCTGAAGCTGTTGGAAGGAGCAGATATCGAAGTTCCCGTGGGGGCTACCAACAAAAATGCCATGGTTCCCATGACAACAGTGAATACCAGTCATATTTTGTTTATTTGCGGGGGAGCGTTCCCCGGATTGGAAGATATTATCAAAAAACGGTTGTTAAGCACAGGAACCATGGGGTTTGGTTCCCTTCTGAAGGACCGGTATGATGAAGATAATGATATTTTCAGTAAGGTTGAGATAGAAGATATCCGTGAGTTTGGATTGATTCCGGAGTTTATCGGCCGGCTTCCCATCGTTTTTTCACTGGCAAATCTCGATGAGGATATGCTGATGAAGGTTTTGACGGAGCCGAGGAATGCCATCGTCAAGCAGTATCAGAAGCTGCTGGAGATGGATGAGGTGAAGCTGAGCTTTGAGGAGGATGCCCTCCGGGAAGTGGCCAAAAAGGCAGTAGAGAAAAAGACAGGAGCTCGAGCCCTTCGCTCGATCATCGAGGAGTTTATGATGGATATCATGTATGAGATTCCGAAGGATGACAGTATCGGTGAAGTGACGATTACCAGAGATTACATTCTGGGCAAAGGAGCACCGCAAATTCGAATGAGAGGAAGTTATTGATCATGGCAGGTTGGGAAGAGAATATTCGGCGTGTAAATCCCTATACTCCGGGAGAACAGCCACAGGGAAAAGATATCATCAAGCTGAATACCAACGAGAACCCGTATCCTCCGTCACCGAAGACGATAGAGGTGATGAAGTCCATGGATTTCGGGAGTGTGGGACGACGCTATCCGGATCCCAACGCAAAGGGGTTGGTCGGCGCGCTGGCCTCGTATTATCATGTGGGGACGGATCAGATTTTCATCGGAAACGGTTCGGACGATGTGCTTTCCGTGGCGTTTCTGGCATTTTTTAATTCCGAAAAACCTATCGTGTTCCCGGATGTCACTTATTCGTTTTATCCGGTATGGGCACAGATGTATCGGATTCCTTATCGTGAGATTCCGCTGGATGCCGATTTCCGGATCCTGCCGGAGGACTATGAGTCTGAGAACGGCGGCGTTGTAATCGCCAATCCGAACGCGCCGACAGGGGTCGCGCTTCCGCTTACGGAGTTGGAGAAGATCATACGGTCCAATTCCGACGCGATCGTGATTGTCGATGAGGCCTATGTGGATTACGGCGGAGACAGTGCGTTGCGTCTGTTGGATCGATACGATAACCTGGTGGTCGTACGGACGTTTTCAAAATCCCGGGCACTGGCGGGGGCCAGAATCGGATTTGCCATCAGTTCACCGCGACTGATTCAGGTGATGAATGATGTGGAGCAGTCTGTGAATTCCTACCCGCTGTCGACCATGTCATTGCTTGCGGGAGAAGCTTCCGTCGCGGACGAAGAGTATTTCCGTGAGCGGATCCGGGACGTTTTGCGTACGAGAGCCCGGTCCGTGATAGAGTTGAAAAAACGGTTTTTCACAATCCTTCCGTCGGAGACGAATTTCCTGTTTGCGGCACCGACACGGATAAGTGGAAACGAAATGTTCGAACAGCTTCGTGAACGGGGGGTATTTGTGAGACATTTTTCTTCGGAACGGTTGAATGATTATCTGCGCATCACCATCGGAACCGACAGAGAGATGGATGTGCTTTTCGCAGCGATCGATGAGATCCAGGAGTGAGAAGCGGGACAGAAGGATACGGATTCCATAAAAAAACAGGACCAAAGGCAAATGCCTCTAACCCTGTCCTTTGTATACGATATGGATTACTGAGCTGCCTCATTGCCTGTGCCGGCCATAGAGGAGGCAGATCCCATGATCAGTCTGGTCAGATCATCCTGAATGCTTCCCATCAGCTCTTCGTGATTCTCGGCAAGAGCCTCGCGGATTCTGCTCTGCTCGGCTTCTTTTTCAGCGTCTTCCCGTCTCTTCTCTGCCAGCTTGTGATCTTTGAACATTTTCTTGTCGTATTTTTCGAGATCCAGAAGCTTTACGACACGAACTACTTCGTTGTAGTAACCGCCGGCAGGAACACAGTAGCCGCCCTTCAGGATGGCACGAATCTGTTTTTTCCAGCTCTTGGTATCGGTTGCTCCGTACCGTGTGTACCAGCTTTTATTGATACACTGCATATAAGCGTACACGCCCTTTTTCAGAGTGCTGTATGAGGAACGACCGGCGCCCAACCCCCAAAGGTTGTTCTTTCTTCCGGCAATTCCGATGCCGCTTTCGATATAGGCCTGAGCCATGCATACGGACGGAAGACTTCCGTAGGTTTTCCAGTTTTTCTCGGTAGAAACGATGTTGTAGATGGTATCCATACGTTTCTGCTGGTCTTTACTCAGTGCTGCGCTGGAGGTCGATGCGGGAGCTGCCCCGAGTAGTACCGAACCTGCCAAAAGCAGAACAAGTAACTTCTTTTTCATCATCTTCTCCTTCGTTAATCTTTTCTTTGTCTTTCTGTAACATTTCTGTAACATGTTAACAGACTATGTCATATTTGTCAACACTAATTTACGAATTTTTTTAATTTTTTTTATAAAATTGCCGAAAAATGGCTATCAGATTGACTTTTTTAAAAAAAAATGGTACGTTTATCGTGATATTTCTTTATATATATAGGGAGGAAAGGGTATGAACAGGATTTCTGAGTTCGATCAGGGAGTGATTGAGGATCGCCGTGTATTCCAGCAGAACCGTCTTCCGGCACATGCGGAGTTTGAGACGTTCTGCCGGTTGCCGTTGGATTCTTCGCCGGACGGATTGGCGGCGGAAGCGTATGTCTCCAACCGGATTCTGGATCTGGACGGAGAGTGGTGTTTTTCCTATGCGGAACGGCCGGCCGATGTGACGGAAGGATTTGAAGAAAGCTCCTTTGACTGTTTTGACTGGGAGAGGATTCAGGTACCGGGACATATCCAGATGCAGGGATATGACCGGCCTCAATATACGAACACGGCCTATCCCTGGGACGGAAGAGAGGACCTGGCACGGGGTGAGGTTCCGAAAGAATTCAATCCGGTAGGGGAATATGTGAAGTATTTTTCCGTTCCGGAGGAATGGGAGGGGAAAACCCTGCGGCTGTCGTTTCAGGGCGTGGAGAGCGGTGCGGCAGTATGGCTGAATGGCGAGTATATCGGGTATTTCGAAAACAGCTTCAATCCGGCGGAGTTTGATATCACTTCGTCGGTGAAGACCGGTCTTAACAAACTGGCGGTCCGGGTTTTCAAGTGGGTGGCCGGGAGCTGGTGTGAGGATCAGGACTTTTTCCGGTTTTCCGGGATCTACCGTTCCGTCTACATCTACTATGTGCCGGAAGTACATCTGGAGGATATCCGGATTTGTCCGGAGCTTGATGACGCGTACCGGGATGGCGTTTTGAGGGTGGATGCCAGACTGAACACCGGGGGAGGAGTTCGTCTGACACTGGTGGATTCAGCCGGGGGCGGGGAAACGGTGTATCAGTCCGAGGTGACACCGGCGGAGTTGGTAGACACCACGGACGATGTGGCGGCAGGAGTGGGGATTTATGATTCCTATGAATGTGAGGAAACCTATATCGCTTCACTGACATCTCCGAAGATTTCTGCCCCTCATCTCTGGAGTGCGGAGACACCTTATCTGTATACTCTTTATATAGAAGTTTTGTCTTCGGAGGGAGCGGTTGTGGAGAAGCTGACACAGAAGCTCGGATTTCGACGTTTTGAGATGAAGTACGGTTTGATGTGCATCAACGGAAAGCGAATTGTGTTCAAAGGGGTAAATCGTCACGAGTTCAGCTCCCGTACGGGGAGGATCGTGTCCGAGGATGAGCTGATCCGGGATATCGTGACGATGAAGAGAAACAACATCAATGCCATCCGGACCTGTCATTATCCGGATGATGTGAGGATATATGACCTTTGTGACCGGTACGGATTGTATCTTATCGCGGAGAACAACATGGAAACCCACGGTACATGGATTGTCCGTGACACCGCGGAGCAAATCGTTGCCGCCCGGGCGGCGGCAATCGGTGAGTTTCACGATGGCACGCTGTCAAAGGAGGATCTCGCGCGCGTCGTACCGGGGGATGACCTTTCCTGGGAGCCGATGTTGTTAGACCGGGTGAATTCGTGTTTTCAGAGGGATAAAAATCATCCCTCCATCCTGATCTGGTCGATCGGAAACGAGTCCTTCGGAGGACCGGTCCTGCAGCATATGACGGATCGGTTTCACAAGCTGGATCCGGGGCGTTTGGTACACTATGAGGGTATTTTTCATGACCGTCGTTATCCGGGCACCAGCGATATGGAGAGCCGGATGTATCCTTCGGTGGAGGAGATTGAAAAATACCTGGAGGAAGAAGAGGAAAAACCGTTCATCTGCTGCGAGTATACGCATGCCATGGGGAATTCCTGCGGAGGGATGCACAAATACACGGATCTGTCCGAACGGGAACCCAGATATCAGGGAGGGTTTATCTGGGATTATATCGATCAGTCTCTGTGGGCCAAAAACCGTTATGGGGAGGATTATCAGGCCTACGGCGGGGATTTCGGAGACCGGCCGTCTTCCTATGAGTTTTCCGGAAACGGGATTGTCTACGGCGACGACAGGACGCCCTCGCCGAAGATGCAGGAGGTTCGGTACAATTATCAGAGCATTTTTATCGATATCAAGAGTGGATCGGTCAAAGTCCGCAATCTCAACCTTTTTATCAATACGAAGGTTTATGATTGTTATGTGGAATATCTGTATAACGGAAGGAGCCTCGGTGAGGTGAAGATGGAGACGGACGTGCCGCCGCTGTCGGAGAAGGACTATGATCTTCCTTTCTTCGGGGAGTACGATGCTCCGGGAGAATATTCGGTTACCATCCGTTTTTTGATGAAGACCGATACGCTGTGGTGTGAGAGAGGTCATGTTGTGGCAGTGGGACAGAAGACCTGGAAAAATGACCTGAGAGATGATGAGCCTATTTTTCACAGTAAGTTTATTTCGGAAATTCCGATTGCTTCGGTGCTGAATCCTCTGCAGATCATCCCGGGAGACGAGAATCTGGGTGTGAAAGGGGATGATTTCTTCGCGCTGTTTTCCGGGGACCGGGGAGGACTGGTGCTCTATGAGTACAAAGGACATCCGTTGATCGGAGAGGTTCCGAGACCGAATTTCTGGCGTGCCCCTACGGATAATGACCGGGGTGCCCGTTCGGAAAAATACTACGCCCAGTGGAAGCTGGCCAGCCTCTATCAGGAGCATAGGACAGAGGAATACATGCTGAATGCCGGTCCGGACATGTCGATTCAGGAGGACGGTTCCGTATTTCTGCGGTTTGTTTATTATCTGGCGACATCGCCGGTGGCAAAAGTAGATGTGCGGTATCATATTTTTCCGGACGGAAAGATAAAAATGGGAATGGATTATGATCCGGAGGAAGGACTTCCGGAAATGCCGGAGTTTGGATTTCTGTTCCGGCTGGATGCCGGATTTGACCGGGTCGAGTGGTACGGACTGGGACCGGAGGAGACCTATGCCGATCGAAAGAGAGGCGGTCTTCTGGGTGTGTACCGGAATCGCGTGTCGGATAATATGGCCCGTTATCTGGTGCCGCAGGAGTGCGGAAACAAAGAAGAGGTGCGTTATCTCCGCGTCCTGGATGAAGAGGGGCGGGGGCTGGTATTTGCCGGAAACCGACCGATGAGTGCTTCGGCACTGCCCTATACTCCGCACCAGTTGGAGGAAGCCCGCCATCTCTACGAGTTGCCGCCGGTCCATCACACCATCGTTCGCGTGTCGAAGGCCCAGATGGGAGTCGGAGGAGATGACAGCTGGGGAGCGAAAGTCCATCCGGAGTATCGGCTTGATGTGAGGCGGCCGTTGCATTTCGAAGTGACATTTCAGGGGATTTCGGATTGAGGACTGATTTCGTGTTCTTGACATGAGTCGAAAAGTATGGTAGAATCACGCTTGTTGCGGTGGAAAAGAGAGAGATTTCCGTTCCGCCGGACAGCGATCGGGGTATAGCTCAGCTTGGCTAGAGTGCGTGATTTGGGATCACGAGGCCGCAGGTTCGAATCCTGTTACCCCGATTTTTCCATAAAAAAACAGGGCGAGCTTTGCTCGCCCTGTTTTAGGGTGGGTAATGGGATTCGAACCCACGGCCTTCAGAGCCACAATCTGACGCGCTAACCAACTGCGCTATACCCACCACAAACAACATCTGCTTTATCGCATTTGACAGAACCAAATGCGTAAAGCAGACGGCGGTGAACCGCCTATGTTCTTGAACTTTCGTGCTTCGCACGAAGAGTTCGACGCTCCTCTGCGTTTTGATCTTTCGCCCTTCGGGCGAAGAGTTCGACGTTCCTCTGCGTTTTTGAACTTTCGTGCTTCGCACGAAGAGTTCTCACAACATCTGATTTGTTGCATTTGAAAAATGCAACATACGCCAGAAGGGATTCGAACCCCCGACCCACGGCTTAGAAGGCCGTTGCTCTATCCAACTGAGCTACTGGCGCAAAAAAACGCGTCCACCACAACACGCGTGATTATATCATTTTTCCAGATTGATGTCAAGTGGTGGTTGCGGAAAGGCGGGGAATGTGGTAGGATATAGGAAATGATGTCAGGAGGCGTGAGAGTATGGGAAGGTCAAGGTGGATCGTGATGGCGGCGACGGCGTTGATGGCCGGCGGAGTTTTGTGCTCGTCCGGGGATGCGCAGGCGGCGGGGAAGCCGGCACTGAAAAACACGTCGGTATCGCTGATGGTCACGGTGAATAACGGGGAAAATACGTACGGAAAAACAAAGCTGAAGCTGAAAAAGGCGAAGAAGCTCCGTATCAAAAAGATTACATACAAATCGGCGGACGAGTCGGTTGCGTCGGTGAGTGAAAAGGGTGTGGTTCAGGCGAAAAAGCCGGGAGAAACCACCATCACGGCGAAAGTCAAGTATTCAAAAAAGAAAGCGAAGGCGAAGACGGAAAAACTTCGTTGTAAGGTATCGATTAAGGCCGATTTTAAGGCAGATATCCCGCAGACCGGAATGACGTTTGACGAGAGTGGGAAAGCAAAATCGATTTATCCCTTTACACCGCTGGAGAACGGCGAGGCGACTTATTCCAATGAAGCCAGCTATATCCAGCGCTTTCAGGTGTATGTCGAGACGGAATACGATACGGATCAGGACGGAAAGAGAGATCTGATCCCGGCGGTTGTTCAGGTGCCGGCCTCGGCGGTGAAGGGATATTACAAAGCGCCGGTTCTGATGGTGCCCGATGTCTATATGGTTTACGGACATCAGGGAATGAACGATCCAAATCATAAATGCACCGATCACGCCTTTGATTATCAGCTCTTGACGGCCAGTCCGGAAAAACGTGTGCCGAAGTCTACAGTGACTACGGCAGAGGTGGTAAGCGGTTCCTCTTCCTGGATAGAAGAGGATGCGTACCGGACGGATAATATGAGCAGCTATGATTATTATCTGACCCGCGGCTACGCGGTGGTGATGAGTCCGGGACTCGGAGGATGCAAAAGCGCGGAAGGACTCTATCTGGCCGGTGAGAAGGTGGAGGCAGAAGCCTACGCCGCTATCATCGAATGGATGCACGGAGACCGGCAGGCCTTTGCGGATAAAGAAGGGACGAAGGCGATCACTGCCGACTGGTGCAACGGCCATGCGGCGATGACCGGGCTTTCCTATGTCGGGACACTGGCTTATGAGGTGGCTACCACCGGTGTGAAGGGATTGGACACGGTGATTCCTATGGGGGCGATCGCCAGCTGGTACGATGCCACGTATTCTCAGGGGGCCATGATTGAGAGCACCAGCAATTCCTATCCCTCGTACCTTGACCAGGTCTGTGGCAGCCGGTTTTTCGAAGGGAATATCGATGAGAAGGATCCGGTTCGCAAACGGTATAATGACTATCTGTCCCAGCTCAATTATGACGGAGGACTGGCGGCAGGACAATTTGGAGAGTTCTGGTCACGCTTTGACTTCCGGGACGGCGGAAAAATCAGTGTGCCCGGTCTGCTGATCGAAGGCCTGAACGATTTTAACGTTACCAATAAGCAAACCTATCTGATGCGAAAAGCCTTCCGGGATCACGGGCAAACTGTCAATGTGGTGCTCCACCAGGGAGGGCATGAGGATCTGACAGAAGAGGGGATCATAAAACTCCGGGGCGAATACTCCGATGATCTGATCAACCGTTGGATGTCTCATTATCTGATGGGAGTCGAGAATAGTGTGGAGCAGCTTCCGGAGTTCCTGGTCCAGAGCAACATCGACGGAACCTGGAGCGAGCTCGGCGAAAAAACACCGGTGAGTGCACACAAACTGACACCGTCGACGGGCGAAGCCGAAACGACCGTTTCCTATCATGGTGAAAATATGGTAAACTCGGCGCTGATGGATGAGAATCTCCGGAACAAGGAAGGTCTGAGTGCCGTATGGGAACAGGATATCACACAGGATATGACACTGTGGGGACGCGGTCAGGTGCATCTCCGTGCCAAAATGCCGGATGCGAAAAAGAACGGCCCGATCATGAGCGTTCTTCTGGTGGATGAGTCCGACACGGAGTTCGATGCTTATCAATACAATACGGATTTTCAGCAACCGGTCACCAAAAAAAGGACGGTCGCAAAAAACGTCAAGGTAGGAGAGGGACTTCCCGCTCAAAATGAGGTAGAATTCAAACCGACGAAAACCAAGGCGAAACTGATCACACAGGGCTGGATCAATCTCCTGATGCCCGGAGCGGGATGGGAGGCTGAAAGCTGTGTATCGCCTGCGGAACCGGTGAAGGATGATACATACTATGATTATGTGATCCATCTTCTTCCCGAGCATTATACGGTGAAAAAGGGTCATAAACTGAAGCTTTATGTGACCGGCCCCAGCGGATTATTCTTTGATCCCGGAAGCATTAAGTATACGAAGGAGTATACCGACAAGGTTTCTTATCTTTATATGCTGTCCAAGGAGTATCAGTTCACACTGGATAACACAAGCTGCTATGCAGAGCTGCCGATGGTAACCACGTAAATACATATCATACCTGTTCCAGGGGGAGGAAGACGTATGAGTGAATCGTACTGGGTAGTTGTCGTCGACGACGATACATTTGCCCTGAAGACTGCCAAAAACCTGCTCGGAAGCGAGAAAATCCGGGTAAGTGCCGTGAAATCCGGCCAGGATCTTCTGTCTTTTTTGAAGAAAAATAATCCGGACCTCATCCTGTTGGATGTTGTGATGCCGGAGATGGACGGATTTGAGACCTACCGGAAGCTTCGTGAGGATGAACAGGCAGAGGGAAGACGACAGGTGCCGGTGATTTTTCTGTCCGGCGAGAATGACAGTTCGAAGGAGCATAAGGGGCTGTTGATCGGGGCATCTGATTTTATTCGTAAGCCCATCAATCCGGATATCGTTCTGGCCCGTATCCGGAACACGATCGCGAACCGTGAGACGATAGAAAATCTGACGGAGGAAGCCACGATCGATCAGATGACGGGCTTCTATAACAAGGCCAGTGCCGAAGAAAGAGTGATGCAGACCGTCGAAAGCGGTAACGGAATTCTTCTGGTTGTGGATCTGGACAACTTTAAACTGGTCAACGATATGTATGGCCATGATATGGGCGACCGTGTTCTCAGGGCATTTTCGGTGGTGGCCAAAAAGAATACCCGAAGTGAGGATGTTCTCTGCCGGATCGGAGGAGACGAATTCCTCATATATATCAAGGGGACGACAGATAAAGAAGTGGCCCACAGCCTTACGAAGAGGCTGAACGAAGGAATTGTACGAGAGTGTCACATTCTCATGGGAGACGGGTTTGAGATTCCCATCGGGGTATCGTCAGGCGGGGTTATCGTCCCGGCCGGGGGAGATTATGAAAGCCTGTATCATCTGGCGGATAAAGCGCTGTATGACGTAAAGAGGAACGGAAAGCACGGCTGCGCGTTCTATGATGATGAACAGTCGGAGGACAGGGATGAACTCAAGCAGGATCTTCTGAATGACACCGGACGGGTCCGTATGCTGTTTGCGGAGCGTGGGAAGAAGGAAACAGCCATGGCCGTCGGTCAGGATGCCTTCACATGGATATATCGCCATGTGATGCGAAGTCCGGGCGGACGGGATTCCGCACTTGTTGTTTTTTCACTGAAGCCTTCGAATGGAGATGAGAATCCGGAGGAAGAGGTGGTAGATAGTTTCCTTTCGTTCCTCCAATCGGAATTGAAAGCGGACGCGGTGATCCACCGGCTTCGTCCGGAAAATCCCATCGTATTGATTCCCGGCTCGGCAGGCCGGAATCCGGGTTCGGCGGACGGCCCTGTTTCAGAGAAGATGGATCGGATCATCAAACGGTGGAAAATGACAGAAGGATATGATGACACCGAAGTGAAATACGGAATCAATTGACAGAACCAGGAGGAGAAAAAACGAAATGAGCGAAGCAGTGATCCAGCTGTCCGACATCTACAAATCCTACGGGAAACAAGAGGTTTTGAAGGGTGTCAATATGACAGTGAATAAGGGCGATATCTACGGACTCGTCGGGAAGAACGGAGCGGGAAAGACCACTCTGTTCAAGTTAGTGTTGGGACTCTCGGAGTTTCAGAAGGGGAAGCTGTCGATCCTGGGCGGTAAAAACGCGGCGGAAAACGCGGCCAATCGCCACAATATCGGATTTTTCGTAGGGGCGAACTTTTTCGGATACCTGAGCGGAAGAGCGAATCTGGATTATTTCCGTCGGGTGAAGGGAATCAAGGACAAGAAGGAAGTGGATCGCGTCCTCAAGATTGTGGATCTGAGTGAAAAAGCGGCCGGTGTGGCGGCGGGCAGATATTCCATGGGAATGAAACAGCGCCTGGGCATCGCCAACGCGCTTCTCGGTGATCCGGACATCCTGGTCTTCGATGAGCCGACGAACGGCCTGGATCCGCAGGGAATTGTTGATGTCAGAAATCTCATCACGAAGCTGAACGAGGAGCATGGAAAGACCATCATTGTATCGTCCCATATCCTCGGTGAGCTGGAGCATACGGCACACCGTTTCGGTATCGTTCATGAGGGTGTTCTGATGAAGGAGATGACCCAGTATGAGATGAAAGTGAAGGGCGGTTACGCCAGTCTGGAGATTGCCGGGAACGACGTAGAGAAGGCGAAGAAGCTTCTGGCTGACGGCGGTATCAAAGTCAATAACGTTACGGTTGCGACCACCTCTCTGGAGGATTTTTACTTCGACCTGGTCGGAGAGGGAGACAAGGGAGGTGATCCGCAATGAAAAATGCCATCACGGCGGATCTGATCCGTATACAGAAGAAAAAATCATTTATCATACTGCTGATCATCGAGCTGGTACTGATCATCGGCTGTGCTCTCATCACGATGTTTGTCCGAGTTACACCGAGCAAGGATGTGGACTTCCTGTCGCTTGTGTCATCGATGGCAGGTATGAGCTCTTTGATCGTGGGATTGCCGATCTTTCTGGCCGTATTCTCGGATGATTTCCGGTCCCATGCGATGCAGACGGCCATCGGCTTCGGACTGTCCCGTTCGAAGCTGATCGTTGCGCGGTACATCGAGGTCTTCCTCCTGTTCCTGGAGGCGACGGTATTTATGGTTATCACGGAGCTGCTGATGGGACTGGCGGCCGGTGTAAGCAGCTCGACCATCGTCGATACCTGCAACGCCTGCTGGCAGTATCTCGTACCGACGATGTGCTATATGGCCATCTGCCTGCTGATCGTCTACAGTATGCGTTCGGCGACCTTTGCTATGGTATGTTTTATCATCTTTACCGTAGGGGTTCTGGACGAAATTCTTGCCGGGATTTCGGTAGCCATTCCGTTCCTTCGTGACAACAATATCCATCTGAACTATGCTCTTCCGGATACGATGGTGGGTAAGCTGGCAATCAATCCGGCGTTTGATTACCGCTGGGCGATGTGGATCGTGGTTGTCGTGGTATATGTCCTTCTGCCGATTTGGCTGGCAACAAGAGTATTTCGCAAAAAAGAATTGGAGTTTTAATTATGGAAATGACAGGAGCAGAGCTTTTTGTAAAAGCGCTTCAGAAGGAGAAGGTAGACACGCTTTTTGCCTATCCGGGCGGACAGGCCATCGACCTTTTTGACGCGCTGTATGGGGCAGAGGGAATCGATCTGGTGTTGCCCCGTCATGAGCGGGACTGGTTCATGCCGCTGACGGCTATGCCCGGGCGACGGGCAAGGTCGGGGTTTGTCTGGTTACCAGCGGACCGGGGGCGACGAATCTTGTCACCGGTATCGCGACGGCAAATTATGACAGTGTGCCGCTGGTGTGCTTCACCGGTCAGGTGCCGATGAGCCTCATCGGAAACGACGCGTTCCAGGAGGCAGATATCGTAGGAATTACCAGAGGGATCAGCAAATGGTCCACGACGGTCCGGCGGCGGGAGGATCTGGGCACGATCATCAAGAAAGCATTTTTCATCGCGAGGAGCGGTAAGCCCGGCGTGGTGGTGGTGGATCTTCCGAAAAACATCCAGCTGGCTGCCGGGAGTGACGAGTATCCGGAGGAAGATATCGAGATCCGGAGCTATAAACCGAATACCGAGGTGCATATCGGTCAGGTGAAGCGCGCGATGCGCATCCTGAAAAAGGCGGAGAAGCCACTGTTTTTGCTGGGGGGCGGAGTCAATATCGCCCGTGCCAACGAAGCGATGGTGAAGCTGGTGGAACAGACACAGATTCCCGTGGTGACTACGATCATGGGAAAGGGAGCCATCCCCACGGATCATCCCTATTATATCGGAAATCTCGGGATCCACGGTTGTTACGCGGCGAACGCGGCGGTCAGTGAATGTGACGTGCTGTTTTCCATCGGATGCCGGTTCAACGACCGGATCACGGGAAAAATTGATGAGTTCGCGAAACATGCGAAGATCATCCATGTGGATATCGATACGGCATCTATCTCGCGAAACATCGTCGTGGATATCCCTATCGTGGGGGATGCAGGGAACGCCATCGATTCGTTCCTGGCACAGGGACTCACATTGGATACGACAGCCTGGAGAGAGAGGATCGCGTCATGGAAGGCAGAGTATCCGCTGGAGAAGCTTCAGGGAGAGAAAGAAGGCCTGACTCCCTATGCCGTGATCAAAAATATCAATGAGAAATTTGACAATGCCGTGATCACAACCGATGTGGGACAGAATCAGATGTGGACCACGCAGTATATCGAAATTACGAAAAATAAAAGGATGCTCACATCCGGTGGCCTCGGAACCATGGGTTACGGTTTCCCGGCAGCCATCGGCGCGAAGCTGGGATGCCCGGATAAAGCCGTGATTGCCGTGTGCGGCGACGGCGGAATGCAAATGAATATCCAGGAGCTGGCAACCGCTGTGGTTTATGAGGTTCCCGTGATCATCTGTGTTCTGAATAATGGGTATTTAGGAAATGTCAGACAATGGCAGGAATTGTTCTACAATAAAAGATATTCCTCAACCTGTCTTCGTTGGAGGCGGGGGTGTCCGAAAACATGTAACCGTCCCACGTCGGAATGTCCGAAATATACTCCGGACTTCATAAAATTAGCAGAAAGCTACGGAGCTAAGGCGATTCGTGTGGAAAATGCGGATCAGATCGGAGCTGCCTTTGAGGAGGCGGCAAAGGAAACGAAGGTGCCTACCCTGATCGAGTTTATCATCGAGAGGGAGGAAAACGTCCTTCCGATGATGCCGCCGGGTAAAACAGTGAACGATATCATACTGGGAGGGGAGGACTGAGATGGAGTCAAAGCTGAAAAAACGTAGTATCAGTCTTTTTGTGGAGAATGAGGTCGGAGTGCTCGCTTATATATCGGGACTTTTCTCGGGAAAATCCTACAACGTGGATTCTCTCACGGTGGGGACCACCATCGATCCGACGATTTCCCGGATGACGATCCGGGTCACCAGCGATGATCAGACCTTTGAGCAGATCACCAAACAGTTGAACCGTTCGGTTCCGGTGATCCGGGTGATGGATTTCACCGAGGCGGATACCTTTATGAAGGAATTGATGTATCTGAAGATCACCGGCTGCTCCGATGAAGAGATGAAAAAAGCGGCCAAGCTGGCCGAAGAATACGATGCGAAGATCATTGATTGTATCTCGGATTCCGTTCTTCTGGAGTGTGTTCAGACGGAGGAGGAGAACGACGAGTTGCTGGAACGGTTCAAAGGGGAGTTTGAAACCCGTGTGGAAATCGTTCGCGGCGGGAGCGTGGCGATTGAGACGCTATAGAAGAATAATGACATGGAAAAAAATGGGGAGCACCGGGTCAATCGGTGCTCCCTTTATATTCCAGAGCCAGCATCGTCAGATCATCAAACTGGGAAACTTCTCCGACATAAGCGTCCACTTCCGCTTTCATGGCAGGAAGCAGTGTGGCGGGATCGCAGTCGGTATGTCTGTTCAGAGCTTCTGTCATGCGCTCCAGGCCCCATCGGTTGTCGTCCGCGTCCGTCGCGTCCGGAACGCCGTCCGTATACATGAAGAGGATATCTCCCGGCGTTAGAACGGTCTCCTCGTCCTTGTATTTCATATTTCTCATGCTACCCATTACCAGCCCGTGGGGTGTTTTATGAAGGACATAGTTATCCTTCGGTTTCCGTATGAGAGGATTCTCATGTCCTGCATTGGCTGACAACAGTACCCCCGTAGACAGGGTGAGGATGCCCAGCCAGACGGTGACAAACATCTCGTTTGTATGGGATTCCTCGAGCTGGTTATTGACATCGGCCAGGATTTCGGAAGGGGTTCCGCCGGCGAGGCTTCTGGTTTTGATGAGTGTTTTGGAAATCATCATGAACAGGGCGGCCGGGACTCCTTTGTCGGATACGTCACCGACGACCAGGGCCAGGTGATCCTCATCGATCAGGAAGATGTCATAAAAATCACCGCCCACTTCCCTGGCAGGATCCATCGAAGCATAGACATCGAAATCTTCACGTTCGGGGAACAGGGGAAACGGCTTCGGAAGGACATCGGCCTGGATCCGGGTGGCGATGCTCAGTTCCGTCTCCATCCGTTCTTTCTGGGCAGAGATGGCGACGATTGCATCGATGTAAGGTTTGGCCACCTTTTTGGAAAAGAAGATGGACAAAAGGAAGGCCAACAGAATCAAAATGGCGGAAATAATGATGATCCGGATCAGGATGAAAAAAAGGTTGTCGTCACTCAGCCGGATGGCGCGCCCGGTCATCTGGTCGAGAGTCTTGACCAAAGTATCGGTATTTGATTCAGAAACCGAGGAATCTATGAAAAGAAGAATCCCCCAGCCGGTCTGCGTCAGGGGGGCGGCGCCGATATAATATGATTTTTCGCTGATTTGTGTTTCGTAGGCTTCGACTTCCCCTTTTTTCAGGTCTTCACATATGTCCTTCAGATCGTCGTTGACGGTGGAAAGATCATGGCCTGCTTCGTAGGTAGGTGTTTTTTCGGATGACGAACTGCTCGACGCCTGAGAGCAGATGACTTTTCCTTCCGAGTCGATGAGAATGCAAAAACTGCTGTCAATCGAAGAATACTCTTTCATCAATGACGCTATTCTTTCAACTTTTACAGCGGTACAGAGAACACAGATCAGTTTACTGAAATCCTTGTCGTATACCGGTTGGCTCAGCCATACCGTCGGTGTATCCTCAAAGCAGGTGGAATCCGTATAAGTAACTGTCGTCATTTGCTCTTTTGTCGAGGATTGATACCAGGCTTCTTCCCTCGCGTCATAGGGGAGCGGCTTTCCGGATGGATCCAGCTTTAACTCCGGTGAACTGTCAATAATCACAGACTGTCCGTCCGGGAGGGCCATGGTGATGGAATCTATCTTATCAGGTATGGTTTCCATTATATGGCACAGATTAGGGGTTATCTGATTCAGTTTTTTCAGCAGCTTGGAGTTTTGACCGGTCGCCGATTTGCCCTCCGGAGTCATGAACTGAGGTACCAGATTGCCGGAAAGAGCTTTCATGGGAGGAGAGACGGAAACATCTTTAAAATAAGATAAGTTGTCATAGATATCCTGAAGCTGAAATGCATAGGCTTCAAGCAACGGTTTGCCGGTGTAGATCATTGTGTCCAGATCCTCGGCTTCCACAGCGGCTACGGTTTTCAGAATTTTCAAATCGTCGACGATGGAGAAGAAGCCGGATGTCGCTCGAACCTTTTTGGCAGCTTCCTGTCCCTGTTCACGGATCTCATCCCGTGCGTTGTAGAGACGGATGGCGGTGATGGATGAAAAACTGATAATCGCCAGCGCGACGAGAGAAACAGAGAGAATGATAATCTTTTTCTGTAAAGAGTTCTTTTTTTTCTTATTCATGGAGTCATCTGTCATATGGTCTACCACGCTTCCTGCAGGTTATTCGATCGTCATGATATTGGCAAAGCCGGCCAGCTCGAAGATGTCATGGATTTCCTGCCCGGCGTTCCGGATGATGATTTCCCCCTGACCTGCCATGGTTTTCGTGGCTGCCAGGAAGACACGCAGACCGGCGGAAGACAGATACTCCAGCTTTTCCAGATCAAAAATCAGTTGCTCAACCCCGGCCAGCTTCTCGGCTGTGAGTTTTTCGGCAACAGCGGGAGAGGTCGTCAGATTCATCTGTCCTTCCGGACAAATCGTCAGTGTGCTCCCCTGTCTTTCTTCCGTGATTTCAAGCATTTTTTATCCCCATTCTGCCGCGGTTTCTGCGGCTCTCGCACGCGGGC
Source organism: Eubacterium sp. (assembly GCA_017540125.1). Lineage (GTDB taxonomy): Bacteria > Bacillota > Clostridia > Lachnospirales > Lachnospiraceae > Eubacterium_F. The sequence continues at coordinate 23,943 of JAFYBS010000032.1, read as the reverse complement.
CTCCAGTCAAAATGCCATTCGTGATTGTTGTGAGCCGGTGCGGATGCTGTGTTTGTGTTCCTCAAGTTTATCATAATCGACGGAGAAAATCAAGGTTCTCCGAATTGGTTTCTGTTGAAAAATAAACCGGTTCATGATAGAATAATCTTTGTTGGTTCAGAAAGTGGAACGGGAAGAAAATCCCGGAAATGGAGTGAGATGCAGGACGGATACGGAAGAAATATCGACTATATGAGAATATCCATCACGGACCGGTGCAATCTGCGATGTCGTTACTGTATGCCGGAGCGGATTGAAACCGTTTCGATGAGTGAGATCCTCACCTACGAGGAGATCGCGACAGTCGTGGAGGAAGCGGCGGAAGTCGGGATCACCCGGATCAAGATCACAGGGGGTGAACCACTCGTCCGTCGGGACGCCGCACGGCTGATCGGGATGCTGAAGGAAATCCAAGGGATCGAAGAAGTGACGCTGACGACCAACGGGATTTTGCTGTCTGAACAGATGGAGGAGCTGAAGCAGGCCGGTATCGGCGGTATCAATATCAGTCTGGATACGCTGGATCCGAAGAGATATCATCAGATTACCGGATTTGATCAGTTGGACCGGGTCAAGGCGGGGATAGAGGCAGCACTTTCGGCCGGTATTCCGGTCAAGATCAACGCGGTTTCGCTGGAGAAGGAGGATGTGGTGCCTTTAATCGAACTGACGAAGGAGCATCCGCTGGATGTCCGGTTTATCGAGCTGATGCCGATCGGAATGGGAAAAGGCTTTCCCGGGATTCCTCACGATGAGCTGATTCCTTGGATTCGGGAGAGGTATGGTGAGCAGAAGGCTGAAGCGCCACGCCCGGCTTCGCCGGATGGCATCACGGCTGACGATACCCGGCATGGGAACGGCCCGGCTGTTTACTACCGCATCCCCGGGTATCGGGGAAGTATCGGTTTTATCAGCGCGATCCACGGAAAGTTCTGCGATTCCTGTAACCGGATCCGGCTGACCTCACAGGGGTTTTTGAAAAGCTGTCTTTGCTACGATATCGGAGTAGATGTGAAGGAGGTTCTGCGGAACGGTCTTTCCGGAGACAAATTGCGTGCCGGAGTGAGGGAGTGTCTGGAAACATGCATCCTTTCCAAGCCGGACGCGCACTCATTTTTACATAAGGATCAGATTTCCGAGCAACACACCATGTCCGCCATCGGCGGATGACACGGAGGAATAAGGAGGTTTATAGTTATGGAGCCATTGACAGGGAAGATCCGGGCGATCTGCGTAAGCGAAAAAAGGGGTGTGGAAAAAAACGAAGTGGAACAGGCGGTTCTCGTAGAGGGCGAGGGCATACAGGGAGACGCGCACGCCGGTAAATGGCACCGTCAGGTCAGTATGCTTTCCGGCAGCAGCGTGGATGAGTTTAACCGTCGGGGGGCCGGTGTGAAAAACGGCGATTTCGGTGAGAATCTGGTCATCGACGGGATCGACTGTATCAAGCTTCCGGTGGGAAGTGTCCTGAAGTTTGAAAACGGAGTAACCATCCGTGTGACACAGAAAGGCAAGGAATGCCATACCCACTGCAACATCTACAAGAGGATGGGAGAGTGTATCATGCCGCATCAGGGAACCTTCACCGAGGTCCTGACCGGTGGTACCATCCGGAAGGGAGACAGCTTCTCCGTGGAGTATCCGGATGTGAACCGTCCGTTCCAGGCAGCGGTCGTAGTGCTGAGCGACAAAGCGTCCGTGGGGCAGCGGGAGGATCTGAGCGGTCCGAAGGCGAAGGAGATCCTGGAGAAAAATGGCTACGAGGTCATCGAGACGATCGTGATCCCGGATGATTCCAAACGTCTGAAGATGGAACTGATCCGTCTCAGTGACGGTCGTGAGGCAGATCTGATCATCACCAGCGGCGGAACCGGTTTTTCGTTCCGGGACGGCACACCGGAGGTGACGATGGATGTTGCGGACCGAAACGCTCCGGGGATCGCGGAGTATATCCGGATGAAGTCCATGGAGGTGACGGATCGGGCGATGCTCACGAGGGGAGTATCGGTGATCCGGGGAAGCTCGTTGATCGTCAATCTCCCCGGAAGTCCGAAGGCGGTGGAAGAGTGTCTGGGATTCATCCTGGGCGGGCTCGATCACGGTATCAAGGTGTTGCGGGGTGGCGTGTCCGAGTGCGCCAGATAAAACGCGAGGGTGATTTTGTTACGAAATCGGGATACAATTTATCATGGGAATAGAACTGAGCATAAAAAAACACTACAGGGATTTTGTCCTGGATGTTTCGATCCGAAGCAACGGGAAGAAAATCGGTATCCTCGGTGCTTCCGGTTGCGGAAAAACATTGACGTTGAAGTCCATCGCGGGCCTCATCCGTCCGGATGAAGGGATCATCGCGGTGGATGACCGGGTGTTATTTGATTCGGAGAAAAAGATCGATATCAAAGCAAAACGAAGAAACGTCGGGTACCTTTTTCAGAACTATGCCCTGTTTCCTCATATGACCGTGGAGGAGAATATCAAAACGGCTCTTCACGGCGCGGCGCAGGGAGGACGTTCGGAGAAGACGGGCAGACAAAAAACGACGGAAGAGATCCTGGAGACGTTTCAGTTGCTGGATATCCGTGATCACAGGCCGCAGGAGCTGTCGGGAGGCCAGCAGCAGAGGACGGCCCTGGCCCGGATGCTGGCCGGAGATCCGGAAATCCTGCTGTTAGATGAACCGTTTTCCGCATTGGATACCTATATGCGGGAGGGGATGCGTCTGGAATTGATGCGGATGCTGGAGCAGTATGACAGGACTGTGATCCTGGTCAGTCACGACCGGGACGAGATTTATCAGATGTGTGAATATCTGGTGTTGATGGACGAAGGAAGGGTGATCGCCCACGGAGCAACGGATGAGGTGTTTGCCAATCCCCGTACGCCGCGGGTGGCGAGGCTGACCGGATGTAAAAATATCACCCGGATCGAAAAGCTGGATGATCACCGGTTCCGGGCTACAGACTGGCAGGGACTGGAGCTTGCGGTTGACCGGGTGATCGGCGACGATATCCGATATGCCGGTATCCGAGCCCACGATTTTGAACCGGAGAATTCGGAAGCATCCGGGATAAACCGGATTTCCACCGGGCGGACGAGGATCAGCCGGCTCCCTTTTGAGTGGTATGTGACATTGGAGAACGGATTGTGGTGGAAAATCCCGAAAAATCTGGGCGCCGGGGAAGAGTATACCGTTCCGCCGTATATCCGGGTGGAACCGGACAGGATTCTTCTGATGGAGGAGGAAGGGAAAGAGAATGAAGCTTGATAAAACACTGACCATAGCCGAGATGCAGGACGCAGTGGAAAGCATGGAAAAGGAACTGGAGCGGGTCGGGATCACACCGGAAATGAGGGTGAGATTTCGCCTGACCTTCGAGGAAATGCTGATCATTTTTCAGGAGATGGCAGGAGAGGGGAAACCGTTTTTTGTCAAAACACGGATCAAAAAAGGAGAATTCCTGGTCCGTTTGTCCTATGACGGAGAAGAGTCGGATCCCTTTGCGGCGGGAAGTCCGTTGCTGGAGCGATTTGCCGGGGAACTTGATTTCCGGCCGGAATGGGGATATAACGGAAAAACCAATACGGTACTCTTCCGGTTCACACTGTACAATTCCGCGCGGAGGAACTATCGATTTGCCTGGAAGTACGTCCGCGAGCATCGAAAGCTTCTCTTTTTTTCGATCACAATACAGTTTATCAGTGTGATCCTGGGAGTCGTGGCGCCGGTGCTCAGCGCGAAGGTTGTCGTGAAATACATGGATAACCAGGTGACACAGGTTATCGTGGTGGCGGCGATCCTCCTTGCTGTTCAGTTGACGAAAAACCTACTGTTGGTAGGAAGCAACAAAGGATATAACAAGGTGTATTCCCGCACGCTGAATTCGTTGGAGAGCGACCTGGTGAGGGGAGCCCTGCAGATCAAAAACCATTGTATGGAGGAAAAGGGAAGCGGACTTTTCATCCAGCGCCTCACGAACGATACGGCCCGCATGGCCACCGGTTTCGGCCGGATTGCGGATATGGTGGCACAGGCGGTAAACTACATCGGGATTCTGCTGGCCATGCTGGTGATCAATCCTTTTGTATTTATGCTGGCACTGGTGTTACTGCTCATCGAATCCTTCATGGAAATCTATCGGACCAAGCGGCTTTGCGCGGATGATCGTATTTACCGGAATGCCAACGAGCGATTCTCCGGATTCATCAGTGAGATGGTCCGGGGAGCCAGGGATGTGAAGCAGCTGAACAGCGAAGAAGCCTTCTGCCGCGAGGCGAAGGAGCGTGTCGTGAACGCCAACGACAAACGCCTGACGATGCAGGGAAATTCCTGGGGGATGAAGCTGGTTCGTTGGGAGTTCAGTGAGATCGGAACATTTTTATTCATCACGATGCTGGCGCTGTTTATGGGCTGGGGATGGCTCGCGGCCTCGACGATCGTGGTGCTTTATAATTACTATTCCAGTCTGGATGTCCGGGCTATCACGCTGGCCGGAGAGTTCATGGAATATGTCAAGGATTTCAACCTTTCCATCGAGCGTGTCTGCGCGCTGTTGAACAGCCCGGAGTTCCCTAAGGAAAAATTCGGTGAGAAAGAGCTTGCCGATCCCAGGGGAGAAATCCGGTTTGAAGATGTGACCTTCGGCTACGGGGCGGGAGATCCGCTTCACAAGAACCGGAAAGTGTTGAACAAAATGAATTTCACCGTCCATGAGGGAGAGATGGTGGCGCTGGTCGGGAAAAGCGGCTGCGGGAAAACCACGGTGCTCAACCTCCTCAGCCGTCTTTACGAACCGCAGAGCGGTCAGATTCTGCTGGATGGAGTGAGGCTGGATGAACTGACGAAGGATTCCATCCGAAACACGATGACGGTGGTGAACCAGGCTCCCTACATTTTTAATATGTCCGTGAAGGACAACCTCCGACTGGCTAAGGCTGATATGACGGAGGAAGAGATGAAACAGGTGTGTCACCTGGCATGCATCGATGAGGATATCATGGAGATGCCGGAGGGATACGATACAGTCATCGGAGAAGGCGGTATTAACCTGTCCGGCGGGCAGCGACAGCGCCTGGCCATCGCCCGAAGTTTGTTGAAGGACTACCGGATCATCCTTTTTGATGAGGCGACCTCGGCTCTGGACAACGTCACCCAGGCGAAGATCCAACAGGCGATAGACAGCATCGGCAAAGACCGGACCATCATCCTCATCGCGCACCGGTTGTCTACGGTGATCGGAGCGGACCGGATCCTGTATATGCAGGATGGAAAGGTGCTGGCAGAGGGAAATCACGAGGAGCTTCTGAAAACATGCGAGCCTTACCGGCTTCTCTATCAGGAGGAAGCAAAATCGGAAGGATAATTTAAAATAAATGATATTCTGATAAAAAGCGGAGGATTTGATTATGATTCTCGTAAGAAAAGTAACGTGCAGTCTGCTGGCTGCAGGCATGGTTTTGTTCTCCCTGGCCGGTTGCGGCGGTTCGGAGGGAGAGGAGGTTCACCTGACGGTGTTCGCAGCGGCCTCCATGACAGAGACCTTAGAGGAGATCGGTCAGAATTACAACAAGGAGCACCCGGAAGTCAAGCTGACTTTCAATTTCGACTCCTCCGGGACGCTGAAAACACAGATTGAAGAGGGGGCGGAGTGTGATCTCTTCGTCTCGGCGGCGCAAAAACAGATGGATGAGCTGGATATCACCGCGGATAAGTCGGTCAACACCGCCGGTCTGGACGAGGTAAATCCGGATACCCGCCGGGATATCCTGGAGAACCGGGTGGTGTTGGTGGTGCCGGATGGCAATCCGCAGAAGATCAAAACCTATGAAGATATGGCCTTCCGGCTGAATGAGAAAAATATCCTGATGGCCATGGGGAATGAAGATGTTCCGGTGGGACAGTATACACAGAAAATCCTCACCTTCTACGGTCTGGATGAGAAGGCGCTGGTAGAGGACGGACTCATCACCTACGGAAGTAACGTCAAAGAAGTAACCTCCCAGGTATCGGAGGGGGTGGCCGACTGCGGTGTCGTCTATTCCACCGATGCGTATTCGGCCGGTCTGAAGGCGGTGGATACGGCGACGGAGGAGATGTGCGGGCGTGTGATCTACCCGGCAGCGGTGATGAAGGATTCGGAGCATCCGGAGGAGGCAAAGGCCTTTCTGGAGTATCTCAGTTCGGAAGACAGCAAAAAGATTTTTGAAAAGGTCGGGTTTACCTGTATCTGAGGCATGAGATGCTGCCTCACTACATGATTTTGTCATGAGGAAGAAAAATGGATTGGTATCCACTGATTAACTCCCTGCGGATCGCAGGGATCAGTACGGTGATCGTACTCGTCATCGGAATCGCGGCGGCTTGGTTTGTGATACGCCTGCCCAGGGTGATCAAGGGGATTCTGGATTGTGTTTTTACCCTGCCCCTGGTTCTGCCGCCGACGGTGGTGGGGTATCTTTTGTTACTCCTGCTGGGACCGAGACGGCCGATCGGCGCGTGGTTTCTGGAGGTGTTCGGGATTCGCCTCACGATGAACTGGTGGTCGGCGGTATTTGCCACCACGGTCATCATCTTTCCGCTGATGTACCGGACCGCGAGAGGGGCGTTCGAAGCCTTCGACCGGACCTACGCGCAGGCCGGTCAGACGCTGGGGCTGAGCAACTCCTACATCTTTTTCAAAATTGTGCTTCCCTGTTGCCGGACGGGGATTATCGCAGGAACCGTGCTTTCCTTCGCGAGGGCTCTGGGGGAATACGGAGCGACAACGATGATCGCCGGATACACGCCGGGGCGGACGGCCACGATCTCCACCACGGTCTATCAGCTGTGGCGAACGGATAACGACGGGTTGGCTGTGAAGTGGGTACTGATCAACATCGCGATTTCGGCGGTTGTCCTGCTGGCAATCAACCTCATCGAGGGGAAACAACGCAGGATTGTGAAAAAATCGGTTGGTTGACGGGACAGGTTGATCTGAAAAATGACAGGAGGATGAGCCGGAAGATGTTGAAAAAGAAAATGGATTATCAGGAAGCGATGGAACTGCTGATCCGCCGGGTGAGTCCGGTGGGGATCGAGGAAGTTCCTTTGGAAAAATGTGCCGGACGGATCCTGGGGGCCGATATCACGGCGACGGAAAACGTTCCCTCCTTCGACCGGTCTCCCTACGACGGCTATGCGTTTCGGGCCGGGGATACGGCTGGGGTTTCGGAGGGGAATCCCGTGACGCTTCGGGTACTGGAAAATATCCGGGCGGGGCAGATGCCGCGGCAGGAGGTCGTACCGGGAACGGCAATCCGCCTGATGACGGGAGCACCGGTTCCCGTTGGCGCGGACGCAATCTGTAAGTACGAGGATACCGAATTCACGGAGGAGTCCGTGACGCTGAAACAGAGCTACCGTCCCGGAGAGAACATCGTGACAGCCGGGGAGGATATCCGGCAGGGGACACCGGTTTTGGAAAAAGGCTACCGGATTGACCCCGGCATGGTGGGGACGCTGGCTTCTCTGGGAGTGATGCAGGTTCCTGTGTTCCGGAAACCGGTGGTGGGGATACTCTCTACCGGTGATGAGGTGGTGGAGGCCGGAGAACCCCTGCCGCCCGGCAAGATCCGAAATTCCAACCGCTATACCATCGCGGCGGCGTTGGAAAGCATCGGGATGGAGACAATCTATCTGGGACAGGCAGAGGATTCGACTGAATCGATCGCCGGGTTGATCCGGCGGGGAGAGCAGGGAGCGGCAGGTTCGGATTCATCCGTTCCGTCGGTACCGCCCTGTGATGTGTTGATCTCCACCGGCGGCGTGTCCGTCGGGGATTATGACCTCGTTCCGGATGCGATGGAAACCTGCGGATACGAGATCCTGACGGGAGGCGTCGCGATGAAGCCGGGTATGGCCTGTGCCTACGGAGTAAAAACCATGACGGTGGCAAACGAAGCACAGGACAGGCTCATGCTGGGGCTGTCGGGAAACCCGGCTTCCTCACTGACGAATCTGCAGTGTGTCTGCTTCCCCGCCCTGAGAAAAATGACCGGACAGAAGGAATTCGAGCATTCGATGCTCCGGGTGAAGCTGGGATGCGATATTCTGAAAACCGGAAAGGGAACCCGGTTTGTCCGGGGACGTACGGTGATCCGTGAGGGTGAAATTGTTTTCGAAGCACCGTCAGTCCAGGGAAATGTCGTTATCAGCAGTGCGGCTCGATGCGATGCCTATGCGGTGCTCACGGGAATGAAAGCACCGGTGAAGGAAGGAACAATGGTAGAAGTGTTTACTGTCAGAGGGGGTGCGGTTTGAAAAAAGTCAGTGTAGAGGAGGCGGTAGGACAGCCGTTGTGTCACGATATCACCGCCATGGTTCCCGGATTCAAGGGGGCGTTGTTCCACCGGGGACAGGTTATCACGGAGGAGGATGTTGAGACACTGCTGAATATCGGGAAGAAACATATTTTTGTCGGAGAACCGGAACCGGGCATGCTGCACGAGGAGGATTGTGCCCGACGGTTGGCAGCGATGATCAGCGAAGGACTCACGGTTGAGGTTTCAAACCAGGCCGCGCCGGACGGCCTTCCTTCAGGGGGAGTCCACTTTGAGGGACCCTCCGAGGGAAAGATCCTGATGATCAGTGACCGGAAGGGGATGCTCCGGGTAGATACCGGACTACTGAACGAGGTCAATTCCATCGGGGATATCACCATCGCGACACTGCCGGATCACTACCGGGTGGAGGCGGGCGACCGGCTGGCTTCCATGCGGATCGTACCGCTTTTTACGGAGGAGAAACAGATTCGGAAGGCGGAGGAGCTGTGTCGGGAGAAAGCATTGATCGACCTGCTGCCCTATCGGGAGCGGAAGGTCGGCGTGATCGTCACCGGTTCGGAGATTTTCAGCGGGAGGACCAAGGACCGGTTTGAACCGGTGGTCCGGAAAAAACTGGCGTACTATCCGGGAGAGATCCTGGAGGTGAAAATCTGTGATGATGACAGGGGGATGATCCTGGACGCGGCGAGAGAGCTGATGGACCGGGGGGCGGACTTCCTGATCTTCACCGGCGGGATGAGTGTGGACCCGGATGATCTGACACCGGGGGCTATCAAAGAACTGGGGGCGGAGATCATCCGCTACGGTGTGCCGGCCCAGCCGGGAAACATGACCTTGGTTGCTTACCTGGATAACTCAAAGCCGGCGGGTTCTCCTCGCTCTTCGGGCGGGAGCAGTGCAGATGAGATTCCGATCTTGGGAGTTCCGGGAGCGGCGATCCACCTGCCGACCACCATTTTTGATGTTCTGTTGCCACAGATCTATACGGGACTGAGGCTGACCGGGGAGGATCTGCGACGGCTGGCGGACGGCGGTCTGTGCCAGTTGTGTGAGGCATGTCATTATCCGAACTGCACGTTCGGAAGGTATTGAGAAAACCGGTCGGGGCAGGAAGTGTTGACCGGGATACGAAAGGAAGGCGGGAAGTGAAAAACCATACTGAGGAAGTATTTCCCAAACTTGTGCTGGGGTTTTCCGGCTTTTCGGGAAGCGGAAAGACCACACTGATTGAAAAACTGATTCCGATATTCAAAAAAAATGGGTTGAAGATCGCCGTCATCAAGCACGATGCCCACGACTTCGAGATCGACCGGGAGGGAAAGGATACCTGGCGGTTTCGCGAGGCGGGAGCGGACCGTGTCTATATCTCTTCGGCTACCAAAAGTGCCAGGATGAGCCGGCGCTGCTATACGCTGGAGGAGATGATTGCGGAATCCGGTGAAGCGGATATCGTTCTGGTGGAGGGTTACAAGCATGCCTCCATCCCGCGAATCGGCGTGGCAAGTGAGGGATCGGACTACGAGCTGCCCGGAGAGATCGGAGTGTACGAGGCAATCGTCACAGATGATGTGGAGAGGTTTTCAGCGCAGGCGGAAAAGGCGGAGAAGTCACGCCCGGCCGCGCCGGATGGCCTCACGCCGGTGTTTCACCGGGACGACGTGGCGGCGATAGCGGAATTCATCCTGCGTGATAAGGGGATTCCGTCGGATTTTGCAGTTGCATCAAGGCCGGCGGTTTCTCCCGCTTCTTCGGATGGGAGCAGTGACGACTTCACCCACTTCGATGATGAGGGAAATGCCCGCATGGTTACGGTGGCGGACAAAGACATCACCCGCCGGACGGCTACGGCCGGTGCCCGGGTCCTAGTCAATCCGGATACCTTTGCGCTCATCCGGGACGGCCGGATCAAAAAGGGAGATGTCCTCACGGTTGCCCAGGTAGCCGGGATCATGGGGGCCAAACGGACACCGGATCTTATTCCGATGTGTCATCCCATCATCATCGACGGCGCCGATGTAAAGCTTCGTCTGAATGAGGAAGACACCTCTGTCGAGATCGAGGCGAAGGTTACCTGTACCGGACGGACCGGAGTGGAGATGGAAGCCATCACGGCCTGCTCTGTCGCGGCGATGACCGTGTATGATATGTGTAAGGCTGTACAGCGGGATATCGTGCTGACGGACATCCGTCTGCTCAGCAAATCCGGCGGGATCCACGGGGATTATCGGAGAGACGAGGGGGAGCGACCGGCGGAGGGAGAGAACAGAATTGATAAATCATGATGAGGAATTGTCACGCCCTGCTTCTCAGGACGGTCTCTCCATCGGGATCCTGACCGGCGGAAAGAGTCGCCGGATGGGACAGAACAAAGCGTTCCTGACATGGAACGATCAGAGCTTCATCGAGCATATCACCGGAGAACTGTCCGGGTTTGCGGAGGTTCTGGTTTCGTGTCGTGAACCGGAGCTGTATAGGGGGCTTGAGTTGCCGCTGGTTGTTGACGAGCGGGACGACATCGGGCCGTTGGAGGGAATCCGGTGCCTTCTGAAAAAAGCATCCTGTGAAAGCATTTTTATATGTGCTGTGGATATGCCGCTGGTTACGGAAGAGCTGGTACGTTTTTTATGGAAAAAAAAGGATCCGGAATTGGACTGCCTGGCGGTACAAACGCGGAAACAACCCGAACCGCTTTGCGCCGTGTATTCCAAACGTGTTTTGCCGGTGATCGAAACGATGCTTTCAGAGGGGGAGCATCGGTTGTATGCCCTGCTGGAACGGATCACCACACAGACGGTTCACCCGGAGGAAGGAGACTTCGGGGAAGAGGTAGTGAGAAATCTGAATTTTTATGAGGATTACGAGGACTGTGTAAACAATTGTTTGAATCAGGAGGAGTGATTTTTTGATGAAAAAACTATATCAGAAAAATGACATGAATGACCGGATCGATACCCTGCTGTACCGCTTTCGTTCACGTATGATGTCCTATCCGCCGGGGATGTGTCCGCTGGCGCTGGTACGTTCTCTGTTTCAGATATCCATGAACCAGAGCTGCGGGAAGTGTGTTCCCTGCCGGGACGGGCTGATTCAGGTAGACCGTATGCTGGCGGATATCCTGGCCGGTACCGGAACGGACGAGACGTTGGAGCGTATGGAGAATACGTGTCGTATGATCGCCCGTACGGCAGACTGTGCCGTGGGAGTGGTGAGCGCCAACCTGATTCTGGATTCGCTGGTCGAGTTTGCCGATGAGTATGAGAGCCATATTCGCGACAAGCGATGTGTCGGTCACGCGTCCCAGACGATCCCCTGTGTTACCCTGTGTCCGGCCCACGTGGATGTGCCGGGTTATATCGCCTGCATCCGGGATGAACGGTATACGGATGCCGTCACGGTGATCCGGGAGAAAAATCCGTTTCCGACCTCCTGTGCGATGATCTGCGAACATCCCTGTGAGAAGAAGTGCCGGAGGCTGTTGATCGATGACGCTATCAACATCCGCGCTCTGAAAAAATACGCGGTAGAACAGGCCGGAGAGGCCGGTGACACGACTCTTCCGTCACCGGTTGCTACCGGCAAAAAAATAGCGGTGATCGGAGGGGGACCTTCCGGCTTGACAACGGCTTATTTTTGCGCCCGGATGGGACATGCGGTTACCGTATATGAGGAACACGAAAAACTGGGAGGGATGCTTCGATTCGGTATCCCCGAATACCGATTACCGAAAAAGGATCTGGAGGAGGATCTGGACTTCATCGTGAAGGCGGGAGATATCACGGTTCGTACCTCGACCCGCGTCGGAAGAGACATCGGGTTTGACGAGATTCGGGAACAATTCGATGCTGTCTATATCGCGCTCGGCGCGCAGATCGGAAACCGTCTGCCGGTGGAGGGAGCCGATGCGGGAAACGTTATCCCGGCGGCTGATTTTCTGCAGATGGTGGCGCGTGGTGATACAGCCGGTCAGATCCCTTCGGTGGAGGGAAAACATGTGGTGCTGATCGGCGGGGGAAATGTGGCGATGGATGCCGCCCGTACACTGGCCAGGCTTCATGCCGCAACCATCCATGTGTTCACCAGAAAGCGCGACGACATCACGGCTTTGGAAAGCGAGATGGTGGCTGCGATGCAGGAGGGTGTGAGGTTCCGTACCCTGCTGTCATTTTTGAACATCGAAACCGACAAGGACAGCGGAGAGGTCACGGCGGTCTGGCTACAGCCGGAAATCATCGCCGAATACGATAAAAACGGGATGATGACGACAGAACATTCGGAAAAATACCCCTATCGTTTTCCCTGTGATCTCCTGATCCTGGGAGTGGGGCAGAGAGCGGATGTGGAGGATTTTGAAAAAGCGTCCGTTCCGGTGGAGAGAGGGAGGATCCTCGCCGATGAGATGTGCCGTGTTCAGGGCATGGACGGGGTGTTCGCCGGGGGTGACTGTGTGAGCGGTCCGTCTACTGCCATCCGCGCGATTGCCGCCGGACAGGTGGCAGCCCATAACATCGATGAGTATCTGGGATACCATCACAAGCTGAAACGGACGACGGAGATCCCGCCGGCTACGCCAGGTCCCTGTGTTCCTACCGGACGATTGGAGATCGAAGAGAGGGATCCCTTCGAGAGACGGGAAGATTTTTCTTTCGTGGAAGTAGAGATGACGAAAGCGGAAGCGATGCGGGAAGCCGGTCGCTGCCTGCGGTGTGATTTTTACGGCTGCGGTGCGATGGAAGGGGGACGGGGAGAATGATCAGAATCACTATAGACGGGGGAGTATACGAGGTACATGAGGGGCAGACGATCCTGCAGGCAGCAACGGATCACGGGATCGATATCCCTACGCTTTGCTATCTGGAGGGAGTCAGTGACATCGGTTCCTGTCGCCTATGTATGGTTGAGGTTGAGGGGCAGGGGGGATTTCTCCCGGCCTGCCGGACGAAGGTTCGGGAAGGGATGGTTGTGAGAACCCGGTCGGAGGAGCTTTATGAGACCCGACGGGAGATGTTGAAGCTGATCCTGGCGGATCACCATCTGGATTGTATGAGTTGTCCGGCCAACGGGACCTGTGAGCTGCAGAAGCTTTGCAATCTTTATGAGGTTGAGCATGCCGACCGGCCGGGGCCGCGGAGCTCGCTCAGTGTCGATGTGGAGGAAAAACTCATACATGACAATCCCTATATCTCCTACGATGCCGGAAAATGCATCCACTGTCAGCGATGTGTCAATGCCTGCCACAGGCTCGCCGGAAACGGAACGCTTCGCAATGCCAGAGCCGGCAATTTTCACCTTCTGGATGTGCCGTTCGGAGAGGATATGCCGGTCAGATTCACATCGAAAAAATCACGTCGGGCTGTGCCGGACGGTCTCACATCGGGATGTGAGAGCTGTGGTGTCTGCACGCAGGCCTGCCCTACCGGTGCGCTCACGAGAAAACGGCAGAAGGAGTTTCGTTCTTTCGAGGCAGAACGGATTCTGACCACCTGTCCTCACTGCGCCACGGGCTGCCAGCTCTATCTGGTGGTAAAGGATAACCGGATCGTCGATGTGGAGCCGGCGGACGGCCCGGCCAATCACGGTCGCCTGTGCGTCAAAGGGCGGATGGGAAGCTTTGATTTTGTTCATGCGAAGGATCGTCTGAAAAAGCCGCTGATCCGGGATACGGAGTCCGGAGAGTACCGGGAGGCTGACTGGGATGAGGCCATCGCTTACACAGCGGAGAAGCTGTCGGAGGTTCGAAAAAAATACGGGGACGAATCCCTGGCCGGATTCGCGTCCTCCCGTTCCACCAACGAAGACGTTTATATGGTTCAGAAGATGGTACGTACCTGCTTCGGCAACAACAACACGGATAACTGTGCCAGAGTTTGTCATTCCGCGTCGGTAGCCGGACTGGCCAGGACCCTCGGCTCCGGTGCCATGACAAATCCCATCGGGGATATCACGGAGGATGTGGACTGTATTCTTCTGGTAGGCTCCAATCCCGAGGAGGCCCATCCGGTGGTGGGAATGCAGATCCGTCGGGCCGTGGACCGGGGAGCGCATCTCATCGTCGTGGATCCCAGGAAGATCGGACTTACAAAACGGGCGGATATCCATCTGGCAATCCGTCCCGGGACGAACGTCGCTTTTGCGAACGGAATGATGAACGTGATGATCCGCGAGGATTGGATTGACCATGACTATATCCGGGAGAACACGGAGGGATTTGAAGAGTTAAAAAAATGTGTCGAACCCTATACCCCCGAACGGGTGGGAGAGATCTGTCAGATCGATCCGGACCGGTTGAAGGAGGCGGCCGGGATGTACGCCCGGGCGAAGAAGGCTCCCATCATCTACTGCCTGGGCGTCACCGAGCATTCCACCGGAACGGAGGGTGTCATGAGCATGTCGAATATGGCATTGCTCTGCGGTAAGATCGGACGGAGCGGTTGCGGCGTGAACCCTCTGCGCGGCCAGAACAATGTCCAGGGAGCCTGTGATATGGGAGCGCTTTCCACAGACTACCCCGGCTATCAGAAGGTGGATAATCCGGAGGTGCGGGAAAAATTCGAAAAAGCGTGGGGCGTGAAGCTGAATCCGAATCCGGGTCTGCGGGCGACTGAGGTGTTTCCGGCTGCTCTCGAAGGGAAAATCCGGGGGCTCTATATCTGCGGAGAGGATCCGGTGGTATCGGAACCCGACACCTCCCATATTCTGAAGGCTCTGGAGAGTCTCGACTTCCTCGTGGTTCAGGATCTGTTCCTGACAAAGACCGCCTCGTATGCCGATGTGGTTTTACCGGCGGTCAGCTACGCGGAGAAGGAGGGGACCTTCACCAACACGGAGAGGCGTGTCCAGCGGATCCGGAAAGCGGTGACCGTACCGGGTGAGATGCGTACGGATCTGGATATCATCATAGGACTCATGAATGCGATGGGCTATCCGCAGGAGTGGATGAGCAGTGCCGATGTGATGGATGAGATTGCTTCCCTCACACCGAGTTATCAGGGGATTTCTCATGAAAGACTGGATTCCGGAGAAAGCCTTCAGTGGCCGTGTCCTTCATCAAAGCATCCGGGAACCCCGATTCTCCATGTGGGACATCCGACGAGAGGAAAAGGTCTGTTTTACCCGGCAGTTTACAAGCCGGCGAAGGAACTTCCGGACGATGAATATCCGCTGATACTGATGACCGGACGTATCCTGTATCATTATAATGCGGCATCCATCACCGGTCGTTCACCGGGTTTGATGGAGCTGTCCGGGGAAGGCTATATCGAGATGAACAGCGAGGATGCCGGGAGACTGGCCATCGCTGACGGAGACCGGGTTACCGTGAGATCCCGAAGAGGGGAGATCACGACAACCGCGCGGGTAGGAAACAAGGTAAATGTCGGTGAAACCTGGATGCCGTTTCATTTTTCGGATTCTCCGGTCAACTATGTGACCAATCCGGCTCTGGATGATCTGGCAAGGATTCCGGAATACAAGGTCTGTGCCGTGGATGTGAGAAAACGGTAAATCCAAAAAAAAACCGGGCGACAAGCCCGGTTTTTTTGATATTTTAACACATGCCACACTTTTATTGGATATAGATGATGGCTGTTTTTCGAAAAGCACCGACAATCCGCATCACCCCGGAGTAGACGAGACTGACGCCGAAACCGTAGACGAAGATTTTCGTCTGTCCGAAGATGAATCCGATGATGAAGAGAGCGATGACAAAGGCAATTTCGATGAAACCGCGTGTCAGCTTCATCTGCCAGCCGGAGGAACCGTTGTCTTTCGCTTCGAAAGCACGCAGGATATCCACAACTCCCGTGAACGCGTAGATGACCAACAGGAACAAAAGTACGATCAATCGGTTGTTGATGGATGAGATCGATGCGGTGAAAAGGCCGATATCAAGGATGATGATGGACTGATACAGCATGGACTTTCCACCGACCATAAACCGGGCCATACGGAAATAAAACCACAGCTGCTTCACACCATAGGCGATCAGAATGACTGCCACGGTCACCGGGATGATGGCATAGGCTTCCTCCGGAGCAAAGGCCATCTCAACAGCCAGGAACAGAAGAAAAACACCGATCAAACAGTTTTTGATTTTTTCAAATATGTTCATAGTACCCTCACATTCTCATGATTCCGTATCTTCATCCCGGACCAGTTTTTTGTAATCCTTCATTCCGCCGAAACCATCCTTCTGATAGTCCACGATTCTTCCGGCCAGTTTGTTTCCGGAATGATAAATCTGTCCGGTTACCATACTTTTCTGCGCCAAAGCTGCCACGATAAACCGTCCCAGGAAGGTGTCATCTTTTTCTTTCTCATTTGCTTTGGTATATTCTTCTATATAAGTATCGGTATCAAAAGGATCGATCTCGCAGTTAGAAATCTGTTTGCCGAGCGACAGCCAATCCTCACCGGCGTCCGGTTGGCGCTTTTTCAGGATTTCATCGATGTCCGGCTCCAGATCCGCGATGACGTCATAGGCATATTCTCCGCGGGAGAAGGTTTCGAGATCCCCGTGGAGGTATTTCAGTGCCTGTATCATCTGACAGAACGCATTTTTAAAATCCGATGGATTATCCTTGATGATTTCTTCAAAGTTACCCCAAGCAGGGAGGTACCGGTAGCGGATAAAACTGTAATCCGGCAGATGTCCCGCGCGACCGTGTCCGAGGTTCATGATGGAGTTCTCGCTTCCGCTGTTGAGACTGTGGGTATATATCCGGTTTTCGATGTCATCGGGAGCTGAAGCCGAATGGCGAAAGCTTGGTTTGACATCCCGGTAGCCGTCCCCTTCCGGGACCAGCTCATACACATAGCTGTCCAGGACGTTGTTGATGACCATGGAGGGAGTTCCCGCGAAGTGCTGATGTGCCCAGGTGTCACACAGAACATGCATCGCCACTCCGATCGCCTGAAGGCTTTTGCCCTTCGCCAGCTCTACCGTCCGTTCCATCAGATCCGAGTTGGGACCGCAGATCAGGCGGTATTTGCTGAGGTATTTTTTTGTGTAGCGACGATCCGTTCCCGGGGAAGCATGCAGATCCTTCGGCAAAAAGTGAAAGGAAGCCCAGATACGTGTGATATCCTGCAGTCCGATGATATCGGTCCGGGCATCCATCATCTCCAGAGCCAGCTGTGTAGTCGCTGCTGCCGATGGGCCGCCAATCCGGGAAAGCAGGGAACGGCTGCATGCGTCAACGAAGTTGTCACTGTAGGCGATGGCACAGCTTTCCTCATGAGTGAATCCGGCGAGCAGAGCAGCGCACCAGGTAGCATAGTAGTGAAAATCAGCATTCATTAGTCGGTAG
This sequence comes from Eubacterium sp., assembly GCA_017540125.1. Lineage (GTDB taxonomy): Bacteria > Bacillota > Clostridia > Lachnospirales > Lachnospiraceae > Eubacterium_F. The sequence goes on along the minus strand of JAFYBS010000032.1, from coordinate 6,277 downwards.
CTCCTCCCTTCTCCTGGATTGACATATTTTTTCGAATCCGCCGGAGACGGATTCCGATTATCATCATTTCTACCATGCACACGATGGTGGTGATATCAATGAGTATGGAAATAACGACGCTTAAGATCCCTTCTTCGGTCCCGGAAAACAGAGAAAAAAACTCGGGAATTAAAGCCGGCAGATACAGACAGAGGTTGATTCCGGTGAGAATCAGATAGAGAATAGATTTATGTTTCCCTTTTCCCTCGGCCCTAGCCGACATTCCTATGTAAAAATACATCAGACAGAGAATAGCAACAGCACCAAACACGATGAGGTAGATCAGTAAACGATTTTCTTCCCCGATTAGCGTATTGATTTGATCCCGAAGAATAAAAAGAGTGAGGCCGGAGCGGACAAAAGCCCATAATCCGAATAGTGAGATACCGGTCCCCAGAGTCATCAGGTTGATTTCCAATCGACGGGTATTTGCATCCATTTAGGTTATCCTTTCATGCCGCGATTTTGCGGCTCACGCATGCGTGTCGTGGACTCGCATGTCGCATCCGTGGTTGTTTTGGTCGGAACTGAGTTAATTCTATCATTTTATCGTCGGTTCGTCAAGAATGATGTGATGGAAGATGTCCGTAAATCGCTCTGAAGTTTTTGGTTGCAAAGGGACGGGAAATATGCTATAGTAGACAGGTAACTTTGGATGTTTACAGAATGGAGGGTTTTTACTATGTTAGTATCAGCAGAAGAGATGCTTAAAAAGGCAAAGGCAGGGCACTATGCAGTAGGACAGTTTAACATCAACAACCTGGAGTGGACCAAGTCCATCCTGCTTACGGCACAGGAGATGAAGAGCCCGGTTATCCTGGGTGTTTCCGAGGGCGCCGGCAAGTATATGTGCGGATTCAAAACCGTCGCAGCGATGGTTTCCGCCATGGTGGATTCTCTGGGAATCACGGTTCCGGTTGCGTTGCACCTGGATCATGGTACTTATGAAGGAGCGAAAGCCTGCATCGAGGCAGGATTCTCATCCATCATGTTTGACGGATCGTCCCTTCCCATTGAGGAGAATGTTGAGAAGACGAAGGAACTGGTAGCTACCTGCAAGGAAAAAGGTCTTTCCCTGGAGGCTGAGGTCGGATCCATCGGCGGTGAGGAGGATGGAGTGATCGGAGCCGGAGAGTGCGCGGATCCGGACGAGTGCGAGCGCGTAGCCAATCTCGGTGTCACGATGCTGGCAGCCGGAATCGGTAACATCCACGGTGCTTATCCGGACAACTGGGCAGGATTGTCCTTCGAGACACTGGATGCCATCCAGCAGAAGACCGGTGATATGCCGCTGGTACTTCACGGTGGAACCGGCATTCCGGATGATATGATCAAGAAAGCGATCGATCTCGGCGTATCCAAGATCAACGTGAATACCGAGTGCCAGTGGGCATTCCAGAAGGCAACCCGTGAGTATATCCTGGCAGGCAAGGATCTGGAGGGCAAAGGCTTCGATCCGAGAAAGCTGCTGGCACCGGGAGCGGAGGCCATCAAAGATACCGTGAGGGAGAAGATCAAACTCTTTGGTAGTGATGGGAAGGCCTGAAAGACAATACTGCAGAATTAGTTATTGACTCGGAGCGCGATCGCCGCAAAGCTTTTTGTTCGCAATGAAATGCGTTGCGTTCATTGGCTCACAAAAAGTGTGCGGCTGCCGCTCCTCGATGAAGAATAAATAAAGCCCGATGAATGAATCGGGCTTTTCTCATAAGGATTCATAGGGTGATCTTCTGATGGAGATGGATAGAATAGAACTGATCGCTCCGTGCCATTTTGGGATGGAGGCGGTGCTGAAGAGGGAGATCGGGGATCTCGGGTACGAGATTTCCGAGGTGGATAATGGCAAGGTGACTTTTATCGGTGACGAGAATGCCATCGCCCGTGCCAATATCAACCTGCGGACGACGGAGCGGATTCTCTGGAAGGTGGGGAGCTTTCACGCGGAGACCTTTGATGAGCTTTTTGAAGCGGTGAAGGCACTTCCCTGGGATTTCTATATCCCGCAGGACGGACGGTTCTGGGTGACAAAAGCTAATTCCGTGAACTCGAAGCTTTTCAGTCCCAGAGATATTCAGCGCATTGTAAAAAAAGCGATCGTCGAGCAACTGAAGGAACACTATCCTATCGAGCATTTCCCGGAGACGGGTGCGGACTATCCGATTCGGATCAGCATCCTGAAGGATGAGGTGACCCTGGGGCTGGATACCACCGGAGAGTCTCTCCACAAGAGAGGATATCGGAAGTTCACGGCACCGGCACCGTTGACGGAGACCCTGGCTTCCGCGATTTTGTTGCTGTCACCGTGGAAAGCAGACCGTGTGCTCGTGGATCCCTTCTGCGGCAGCGGGACCATCCCCATCGAAGCAGCGATGATTGCGAGACATATGGCTCCGGGGTTAAATCGGACATTTTTATCGGAGACATGGGCCGATCCACGGGAAGGATCTGAAAGTCGTGTCGTTCAGGAGGCAATTTCGATGATGCGGACGGCGTTTATGGCGTCAAAGAGGAGCTTCGCGGAGGAAAGAGAGTGTGCTGAAAAAGCGGTGATCCGGGAACCGATGGAGCTTTCCATTGCCGGCTACGATATTGATGACGAGGTGCTTCGTATGGCGCGCGCGAACGCTAAGCTCGCGGGCGTAGAGGAGGATATCCACTTTCAGCGGCGCGATGTGGCGTACTTCTCCAGCCCGAAGAAGTACGGTTTTGTCATCACGAATCCCCCCTACGGAGAACGCTTATCCGACAAGGATGAGATGGCAGAGCTCTATCGGACGATCGGAGAGCGGATTGCGGAGGATGACACCTGGTCCTGGTTTATTCTCAGCGGATATGAGGAAGCAGAAAACAAAATCCGTAAGAAAGCGACAAAAAACAGAAAAATATACAACGGAATGATGAAGACCTATCTATATCAGTATATGGGGCAGAAGCCACCACGGAAGCCAAAATGAGGTTGTGCGCTGCGAAGCCGGGCGTGGTTTTTCAGAAAGGGTGAGAAAAGGACGAGATATGAAGAAAGCACTATTAATCAGTGATTCTCACAATCAAAATGAAGAGATGATGGCAGCTGTAGAATACTTTTCGGAGGTTGATGCTATTTTCCACATGGGTGATATCGGTAATGCGAAGCGGCTTCTGGAAAGTCGGGCCCGGTGTCTGACCTATGTGGTGCGGGGAAACACGGATCATGATTACGATCTGCCGGAGTTTGTCTTGATCGAGTTCGCCGGGAAGCGTGTGCTGGCTACCCATGGCCATCGCTATGTGGATTACGGCGGAGTGGATTCTCTCCGATACTACGGAGAGGAGAATCAGGCGGATGTGGTGCTTTTCGGACATATCCACCGCCCGGTGCTCATCGATACCGGGACGATGCTGATCTGCAATCCCGGGAGTACCTCGAGACCGCGGCAGCGGGACCGATGTACTACCTGCGCGGTGCTGTCGGTGGAGGATGACGGAACGATGTCCATTGAGCACTATGATATTTATGAAGAATCGGCGGGAAGCTATGCTATCGAACCCTATACGATTTCACAGGAGTACTACTGATGGTTGTCCAAAGGTCTTTCAATGTTAGACGGGCTCCCCGATTGGAGATCGGAAAAAATGGAGGGGGATTATGTTCATCAAAAAACTGAGTCAGAATTATAAGCCGAGACGGGTGCTTTACTACCGGGAGATTTCCGATGAGGAGATGGCGGATTTTGAGGACGGACGTATTGCCGACGATATGCAGCCGTATATCAATGCCTTCGGAACCTACGATCAACCGGGATTATATTTTGTCAGGGAAGGCCTCGATTCGGAATCGTCAGGCCCGGCTGAACCGAACGGCCTCACTTACAAGCGGGTAATCGGTGTCGAATACCGCCTGGACGACGACCGGATTTCGTATCCGGATGGCTTGAAGACGGAAATCCTGGACGAAGCATTTTTCTATGCGATTGAAATCGATGAGTCCATCGAAATGGAGACAGCTGCAATCCGGGATGTTTTTCAGGGGGTCGCGGCGAACGACGATGCCCACCGGCTCTGCACACATCTCTCCATCGTGGAGGAGCCGCGGGTCATCAGCGTGTATGTCGAAGGAAAGAAGACCCGTCTTCACTATGAATGGCAGGTGTACGAGGACACCTCTCTCCGGGTTATGAAGGATGACCACGAGGCCTTTGATAAAAAAACACTGTACGAGATGGCGTTCACGGATCCGATCACAGGGCACTACACCTGGTATCATCTCGCTCCCTATCTGGAGAATCCCTCCGATGCCGGAATACAGGATTATGCCTTCGCGCACTTCGATGTCAAGGAGTTCCACATCCTGAACGAGGTCTATGGCCACGTGGCGGCCAACCGGGTTCTGACGAGTATCGTGAAAGAGATGAACGAGGCGGATTTCGTCTATTCCAGTGCGAGGTGTCACAACGACAACTTTGCCATGCTGATTCGGGATATGCCGGAGGAGGAGATGATATCCACACTGGAGCGTTTTTTTGAAAAATTGTCCCGGCTGGAGGAGGAGGAAAACTACACCATCTTCTTCCGCTGCGGTGTGGTGCCGATGCAGCGTTCCCTTCTCCTGGGGAACCGTGTAGCTGATGCGGCCAAGGCGGCCCAGGCGCTGGGCCGGAGTCCGAATAAAACCGATATTGTGATGTATACCGACCGGATGCATGACGATGCGATGTGGAGCAGTTACATCAAGGCCTACGTGGATACGGCTATCGAAAACGATGAGTTTGTCGTATATCTGCAGCCGAAGTTTGAGATTCAGGAAGAAGTGATCCACGGCGCGGAGGCGCTGATCCGGTGGAATTACAAAAATGAGGAGTTTCTTCCGCCGTACCGGTTTATCCCCTTTTTCGAGGTCGACGGGTCCATCGGGAAGATCGATGATATCGTTCTGACCAAGGTGTGTCAGGCACTGGCGAAGTGGAAGCAGGAGGGATTGGATCTGTATCCGATCTCTGTCAATCTGTCCCGTAGCCGGCTGTACGACCGAACACTGATTGACCATCTGACAGAGATTGTGGATGAGTATCAGGTGGACCATAGTTTGATCGATTTTGAGTTGACGGAGAGTGCGTCTTACGACAATCAGGAGCAGATGCTTCAGGTGTTGAACGAGCTGAGAAACCGGGGCTTCAAAACCTCGATGGATGACTTCGGAACCGGGTATTCTTCGCTGCCGTTGCTGACAGAGCTGCCCTTCAATACTCTGAAGATCGATAAAAGCTTCGTGGATAAGATCGGAACGGGGGATGAGAAGGAGAAGGATCATATCGTGCTTCGGTACATCATCTCCCTGGCGAAGGAGCTGGATTTTACCTGTCTGGCCGAGGGCGCGGAGGAGAAGGAGCAGGTGGATGAGTTGCGGGAACTGGGCTGTGAGATCATCCAGGGATATTATTACAGCAAGCCGATACCGATGGAGGAATACGAGGAGAAATATCTGAGACAATGATGGAATCAGTGTTTCCGCAGTCCTTCGGCGGATGTCACGGAAAAAGCTGATGCAAATCAAAAATGGAGGGGACGATGCATAAGAAAAAAAGATGGATAGCGACGGCGCTTTGCCTGACACTTTGCCTGTCCGGCTGCGGAAGCACACCGGCAGAGGAGACGGCGAGTTCGGAACCTACGGTGGAGGTTCCGAAAAAGATCGAGGCTCCCGGTTTCGAGAAGACGGTGCAGCACGCGGAGCGGATTGAAAGTGGTGAGCACTACGAGCACGGAGAGGACGGTTACTTTCTCCTGGCGGATCAGGGAATCAAAACCAAGCTGAAGGCACAGCGCTCAGGAACCTGCTGGGCTCATGCCGCCTCAACCTCCATGGAGTCAAATTACCTGATGCGTACCGGGGAGGAGATCGTCGTCGATCCCTATGAGATTGTGAATATCGTCTATTCGGATGACAAGAAGGAAGGTGTCTTTGTGGGGAAGGCCGGCAAGATGGACATAGGCGGGAATACCTGGTTTATCACGGGAAGCCTGTCGAACGGTTTCGGAGAATACTTCCTTACGAAATCGATATGCTGTGAAGGACTCTCCATAGAGAAGGTCCAGGAGGCCATACGGGGAAACGGTGCTTTGAGTATGGGGATGAGCGACGGACTGAACGGCAGGGGATATTTCGACGGCTATCTGACACAGTACGATTCGGATAACCTGAACGATCACTCTGTAGCGGCCGTGGGGTGGGATGATCATTTCCCGCGAGAATACTTCAAGG
>JAFYBS010000031.1 GCA_017540125.1 Eubacterium sp. | reverse complement strand
TACCGGAGCCTGCCGGGACAGGCGGCCGTGACAGAAGAAGGAGGAGAAAGAGATGGCCTATAGACTGGAGGATATCAACTACAGGACGATTTCAGACCCGAAGGGACTGATTGAGGAAGCGGATGATAATTACCGGAAAAAGGTACAGGAAGCCGCTGAGATGATCCTGGAGAATAAGAAAAGAAGCCCGATTATTCTGCTTTCCGGACCATCCGGTTCAGGGAAGACCACGACTGCGATGAAGATCTCCGAGGCGCTGGAAGAGCGCGGCGTTCACACCCATTATGTCGCGATGGACGACTATTTCAAAACCGTGAAACCGGAGACGGTGCCCAGAACACCGGAGGGGGAGATGGATCTCGAGTCGCCCCTTTGTCTCGATATGGAACTGCTGAACCGGCACTTCACAGAGCTCTCGGAAGGAAAGCGCATCTATGTGCCGAAGTATGAGTTTTCGAGACAGATGCGTATCCAGGAGCCGTCCAAGTCCATCAAGCTGAAAAAGGACGAGATGATCGTCTTTGAAGGAATCCATGCCCTCAACGACATGATTACCTCGGTGCATCCGGAGGCCTTCAAACTGTATATCTCATCACGAAGCGATGTTACCTTCCATGGTGCGGTTGTATTCAAGGGCAGCTGGTTCCGGCTCGTCCGCCGTACGGTGCGTGATTATCTGTTTCGCGGTGCGGATCCGGCGGAAACGATTGCAATGTGGGCGAATGTGAGGCGTGGGGAGCACCAGTACATCTCACTTTTCAGGGATAAGGCGGACCTCCAGTTTGACAGCTCATTCTCCTATGAACTGCCGGTCCTGAATGCGACGGCAACCCAGTTGTTCCAAACGATCCCGGAGGGGATTGAGCGCTTTGAAGAACTCAAACAGGTGTTTCCGGCGCTGCTGCTTTTCGGCAACATCGACGAGAGCCTTGTAGCGCCGGATGCCGTAGTCAGAGAGTTTATCGGCGGCGGGATCTATGAATACTGAGAGAACAGCCGCTCTGAAACAGACCAACTGACAAAAGTCACAATTATTCTCGAAAAAACGACGGTTTTTCGACGAATTTTCGGCACTATTCTGTCCAAAATCCATAAAATCCGTATTGATTTTTGGTTATGGTTTATGATAAAATTTAAACGTTGCGGAAAAGCGGGTTCACCGTTTTCAAGCAGCAGGAATGTGTCTATTAAAAATATTTTTATGGAGGAATACACATGATTAAAGTTGGTATCAATGGTTTCGGCCGCATCGGTTCTCTCGCGTTCCGCGCTGCCATCAAGTCTGATGACATCGAAGTCGTCGCGATCAATGCTCCCGGCCATCCCGCAAGCCACATTGCGTACTGCGTGAAGTACGACTCCGTACACGGCCGCTTCGACGGTGAAGTCGTCGGCAACGACGAAGACAGCACCGTTACCGTGAACGGCAAGGTTGTCAAGGTCCTCTCTGACAAGACCTACCGTGATGCCACCCTTATCCCCTGGGGCGAGCTCGGTGTTGAGTATGTTCTCGAGTGCACCGGTGTTTATCTGGACAAGGCAAAGGCTCAGGCTCACATCGACGCCGGCGCCAAG
>JAFYBS010000030.1 GCA_017540125.1 Eubacterium sp. | reverse complement strand
TTAAGTATAATCCCGGCGGGAGGTGAGAGCCTCCCGCTTGGTCTGCCGGCATTTTTCTAAATGCGTTGAACGGATTCGTGATTTGAAAATAGGGAAGTGAGTATATGGCTCAGTTTGTTAATCGGAATAAAAAAGCCGTAGCGCTGGAATACGAGCCGGGGGAGCAGGCACCGAAGGTCATCGCCACCGGACAGGGAAAGCTGGCGGAGCGGATTATCGATGTGGCCAGAGAAGCGGATGTCCCGATCCACAAGGATGCCAAGCTGGCAGAGTCGCTGTCCATCCTGGATATCGGAGAGTACATCCCGCCGGAGCTGTATTCGATTGTGGCGGAGGTGCTGGTATTCGTCGACAGCATGGACCGGATCCAATCAAAGATGAACAGGAAGTGATGTGCCGAAGTGTTTTCTGCGACACGTAAACTCCGGTTTGTATGCGTGTGCAACTGGAACAGCGACAGAATGAGGATTACTATGAGTATCAAAGAAATCGAGGATATTTTTAAAAATACACCGATGCCGGAGCTTCCGGCCCGGATCGCTGAGTATGAGTCGGATGATCGAGGCGGAGTACAGAAGATTCTGGAAAAGTATCGGAAGAAGATCACGGCCAGAGAGAAGGAGAGAACACGGCTGAAGGAGATGTTTTTCTTTGAGGAGAAATATCGTCCGGACTGTCCTGTGATCTGCGGGATCGATGAGGCCGGCCGCGGACCGCTCTGTGGTCCTGTGGTGGCGGGAGCGGTGATCCTTCCGGCAGACATCCTTTCCACCTGGGAGGATCCGGAGGGGATGATGATAGAAGGGTTAAACGATTCCAAACAGTTGTCAGAGAAACGCCGTGAGGCGCTGTATGAGGAGATCACGGCGAAAACCGTTTCCTACGGCGTAGGAGTGATCCCGCCCGCCAGGATCGATGAGATCAACATCCTCCAGGCCACCTATGAGGCGATGCGTCTGGCGGTTCGTGATCTGAATCAGGTGCCGGATCTGCTTCTGAATGACGCCGTGACGATCCCGGAGTTGCCGATCCGACAGGTTGCCATCATCAAGGGCGACGGCAGGAGCCTCTCTATCGCGGCGGCCAGTATCATCGCGAAGGTGACGAGGGACCGGATGATGCTTGAGTACGCGGAGATGTATCCGGAGTATCAATTTGAAAAAAATAAAGGCTACGGCACGGCGGATCATCTTCAGGCATTGAAGGAACATGGGCCTTGCGCGATCCATCGGTTGACATTTCTAAAAAATATCTTATAATGATTTTGTATTCAATTCGAAAGTAGGTGACCCATGTCATATAGTGATCGTCCTTCCGAGGAAAAAAAGTCTGCCAGACAGATCGGAAGTGAGAAGGAGGATCTGGCCTGCTGGTACCTGGTGGAGCATGGATATCTGATTGTGGACCGGAACTTTCACGGAGGAAGATTTGATGAGTTGGATATCGTGGCAAAGGATCCGCAGGGGTATCTCTGTTTTGTCGAAGTAAAGTATCGCAAGACGGATATTCACGGTGGTTCCGAAGGCTCTGTCGACCGGAAAAAGATCAAAAACATCTGCCACTGTGCATTGTATTATATGTCCAGCAAAAGGATTTCCACGGATACGCCGGTGAGGTTTGATGTCATTTTTATCATAGGGGATGACATACAGCTGGTAAAAAACGCGTTTGATTATGAAGTATAATTTTTGAGATATAGTAGTAAATCAGGAGACCGAGATGAGCAAACCGATCATAGCCATCGTGGGTAGGCCGAACGTAGGCAAGTCCACTCTTTTTAATACACTGGCCGGCGAGAAAATCTCCATCGTGGAGGACACGCCGGGAGTGACCAGAGACAGAATCTATGCGGATATCACCTGGCTGAATTACAGTTTTACCCTGATCGATACGGGCGGTATCGAGCCGGAGTCGAGCGATCAGATGCTGACGCATATGCGAGCCCAGGCCGAGCTGGCCATGGAGACGGCGGACTGTATCCTTTTTCTGACGGATGTGAGACAGGGTTTGGTGGATGCCGACTATCAGGTGGCGGATATGCTTCGCAGGACGGCCAAGCCGGTGGTACTGGTGGTAAACAAGGTGGACAGCCATGAAAAGTTCATGCCGGACGTATATGAGTTCTATAACCTGGGGATCGGCGATCCTCATCCGATTTCGGCCAGCTCCAAACAGGGTCTGGGAGATATGCTGGACGCGGTGCTGGAAATCCTCGGAGACCGTGTGAAGGAAGAGGAAGAGGATGAACGACCGAAGATAGCCATCGTCGGCAAACCGAATGTCGGCAAATCTTCGCTGGTAAATAAGCTTCTCGGAGAGAAGCGGGTGATCGTTTCGGACATCGCGGGAACCACCCGGGATGCCATCGACACGATGATGAAAGTGAACGGGACCGAGTATATCCTGATCGATACGGCCGGCCTCCGCAGAAAAAGCAAGATCAAAGAAAACATCGAAAGATATTCCATCATCCGGACCGTGGCGGCTATCGAGAGGGCGGATGTGGTCGTTCTCATGATCGATGCCGTGGAGGGAGTGACGGAGCAGGACGCGAAGATCGCCGGACTGGCGCATGACCGCGGCCGGGGATTGATCATCGCGGTTAACAAATGGGATGCCGTCGAGAAGGATGATCACTCGATGAGCGAGTATTCGAGAGAGATACGGAAGGTCCTGTCCTTCGTACCCTATGCGGAGATCCTGTTTATCTCAGCGAAAACCGGACAACGTACCGGAAAGGTTTTTGAAGTGATCGAGACGGTGATCGAGAATCATGCTCTGCGGGTACAGACCGGTGTGCTGAATGAGATCATGACGGAAGCGGTGGCGATGCAGCAGCCGCCTTCGGATAAAGGGAAACGACTGAAACTGTTTTATATGACGCAGGTGGCAGTGAAACCGCCGACCTTTGTGATTTTTGTGAATAAAAAAGAACTGATGCATTTTTCCTATCAGCGCTACATCGAAAATCAGATCCGTGAGACATTCGGGTTTGCCGGAACACCGATCCGGATTCTGATCCGTGAAAGGAAAAATGAAAAGGAATAAATGGGAGGGACTATGAGTACTTGGTATGAATACCTGATGGCAGTGTTATTTTTGGTTGCGGGGTATTTTTTCGGGAGCTTTTCCACCGGTTATTTTTTCGGGAAAAAGCACGGCCACGATATCCGATCGGAGGGGAGCGGAAACATCGGTACCACCAACGCTCTCCGTACGATGGGAAAGGGCGCCGGATTGGTCACGTTCCTGGGCGACCTGGCGAAGGCTTTCATCCCGACTCTTTTGGTCCGGTTTGTTTACTGCAAAACAATGGGCTATGACGAGGGGCTGACTTATGTGGTGACGTTGATCACCGGGCTTGGCGTTTTTATCGGGCATATTTTTCCGTTTTATCTGCATTTCAAAGGCGGAAAGGGAGTGGCCGTGGCGGCAGCCGTGATCGTGGCGACCTCCTGTGACGGAGGGATCGGGTTGTGGATGATTTTCATCGGAATCGTTCTTTTTGCTATCATCGTGGGAATCTCGAGATATGTTTCCCTGGGGTCGTTGACAGTAATCTGGTATTTTCCGATTTACGTTTCGTTGAAATTTTGGGGGACAGATATCTACTGGATCGCGTTGATTCTCGGACTGATTTTCATCGCGCTTTGCTATATCAAGCATGCCGGGAATATCAAACGTCTGATATCGGGAACCGAAAGAAAGCTTTTTTGACATGCCGCTGAACAAAGTGAGGAGGCAGTACGATTTTGTATAAGGAGGGTATAGAAAAATGAGAAGAGTTGCGTTTTTAGGGG
>JAFYBS010000029.1 GCA_017540125.1 Eubacterium sp. | reverse complement strand
CGTTACGAAGACTCCGCCGGCAGCGGTTCTTCTGAAGAAGGCAGCCAAGATCCAGTCCGGATCCGGTGAGCCGAACAAGAAGAAGGTGGCGAAGGTCACACAGGATGACATCCGGCAGATCGCCGAAACGAAGATGAAGGATTTAAATGCAGGCAGTATCGAGGCAGCGATGAGCATGATCGCCGGTACCGCGCGCAGTATGGGAATCGAAGTGGCAGACTGACGTTTGCCCGAAATCATAAGACCTGACTCGTAGAAATGGACGTTGTGGGAGGCAGTGGGAAGCTGCCGCCAACACCACTAAGGAGGTTACATATACCATGAAACACGGAAAGAAATACGTAGAAGCTGCCAAGCTGGTGGATCGTACCACTCAGTATGAGGTAGCAGATGCCGTTGCTTTGGTCAAGAAAACAGCGGTTGCCAAGTTTGATGAAACCGTAGAGGCTCATGTTCGTCTGGGTGTCGATGGCCGTCATGCGGATCAGCAGGTACGTGGTGCGGTTGTTCTTCCGCACGGAACAGGAAAGCAGGTTCGTGTGCTTGTGTTCGCCAAAGGAGACAAGCTGACGGAAGCGGAGCAGGGCGGTGCCGATCATGTCGGTGGCGAGGAGCTGATTCCGAAAATCCAGAACGATGGATGGTTTGAGTTTGATGTGGTTGTAGCAACACCGGATATGATGGGTGTTGTCGGCCGGTTAGGACGTGTGCTCGGACCGAAGGGCCTGATGCCGAACCCGAAAGCCGGTACGGTAACCATGGATGTGGCAAAGGCTGTGGAGGATATCAAAGCAGGTAAGATTGAGTATCGTTTGGACAAAGCCAATATAATCCACTGTCCGATCGGTCGCACTTCCTTCACGGAGGAGCAGCTGACGGAGAATCTTGATACACTGATGGAAGCACTGGTAAAGGCAAAACCTGCCAGCGCTAAAGGACAGTACTTCCGGTCGGTAACCATCGCCAATACGATGGGCCCCGGAATCAAAGTGAGTCCGGTTAAGTACGCATAATTCACCGGAACCCGCAGCTTTAGCATGTCTGCTATAGCTGCGGGTTTTTTTAAATCACGCTATAGATGTGTATTACGTATGAGGGGATAATGAAGCAAGCATTTTTCGAATTCGGAAAAAAATCTCTGGCCATCCTGTTGTCGGTGATTATGCTGATGGGGTGCGGAGTTACGGAGATATATAACAAAAAAAGTCTTTCTATCGCGATCATCGGTCGTCCGATGACCCTGGATGCGGCGAAAGTCGAGGATGTGTTCTCGATGACCTGTCTCAGCCCGATGAAATCGACACTGTTCCGGTTGAATGAGAAAAATGAACCGGAGGCGTATCTGGCTGATTATGTGGAGGTTTCGGATGATGGTTGTATCTATACAATCCATCTGAAAAAAGGGTTGCACTACAGCAACGGAGATCTGGTTGATGCCGCGGATTATGTGTTTGGAATTCGCCGGATGGCAGATCCTGTAACCGCCTCGCCGGCCGTTCGGATGATCCAGGATTGTTGCAGAATAAAAAATGTTAACGAGGTTTTCAGGGGGGAGATGCCGGTAGACTCTCTGGGAGTTGTCCGGATTGATGCCGAGACATTTGTTGTTATACTGGAGGAACCGTGTCCGTATTTTCTCCTGCTTTTATGCAGTGATAATTTTTCGCCCTGTAAGGAGGAGTTTTTCAACTCCTGTTATACTACCTACGGTTCGTCTCCGGAGACGGTACTCTATGCGGGGCCGTATATGGTGGACCGTTATGAGCCGTTGGGGACGGAGATGCATTTTGTCAAAAACCCGTATTTTTTTGATCCGGATGAAACGCAGCCCGATGAGCTTACGATTCGTACCGTGACGGATGTTCAGCAGGCGATGATGAGTTATCAGACCGGACTGGTGGATATCACGCAGACAAAGGATCATTTTGTCCAGCTGGCGAAGGGGGATGCCTCGCTGAAACAGAACCTGAGCGGAAACGTGGGATTTTTCAACGGGAACTGGAGGACCAGTGATTTCTGGAAGAATAAAAACATGCGGCTGGCTTTGATGAATTCCGTTGATCGGGAAGCCTTTGTGAAAAATGTGAAGTATGATACGGCGTGTTCTCTTACACGTCTCATCCCCGAGGGCTTGGCGCCCGAACCGGACGGGACGGATTTCGGAACGCCGAAGGACCGGTATAAGGATATATGTTCGTATGATCCCGAAAAGGCAAAACAGTATTATGAAAAGGGAAAGAAAGAACTGGGAAAGGAAACCTTTAAGCTGAAGATGATCGTTTCCCAGACGAACAAAGAAGTGGCTGTGGCGGTGGCGGCCGGATGGGAAAAAACACTCCCGGGGCTTACCATCGATGTCCAGATCATGCCTCTGGCTCAATGGCTTCGTGAGATATACGGGGATTTTTATGATTTGGACTTTACGAACTATTCGGCAGATATACCCGATCCTTATTGCTTTTTTCAGTTTTTCGATGCCGGAAATCCGATCAATGCGGAAGGCTATGATAATGAAACCGTTCAGAGTTTCTACAACATGAGTAAGTATGAGACAGATCCGGAGATACGTTCCGCTCTCTTGCATGAGACTGAGGATGCTATCATGGAGGACGCTGCGCTCATCCCGATTTATGCCTCCGGGGGCTCGTGGCTTATCAAAGACGAGATAAGGGGTGTGAATTTGGGTGTATCCGGAATGATGCCGGATTTGTCGGGGATCCGGAAAGGATAGAACAGGTATGGCAGATAATTCAAAAGTAATATTGAAAATAAAGAATCTGGACATCAGTTTTCACTCGGTGACGGAGACGGTCCATGCGATACGCGGGGTCAGTTTATCCCTGAGGAAGGGGGAGACGGTGGCTCTGGTCGGTGAGTCCGGTTCCGGTAAATCCGTTTCGATGAAGGCAGTGATGGGACTTCTGCCACCGACTGCCGTGATAAACGGCGGAGAGATCATCCTGAGAAGCGAGGGGGACGATGACGAGGGGATCGATCTTCTCAAGGTAGGGAATAAGGCCATCTGTAAGACGATTCGCGGGAGGAAAATCGCTATGGTTTTTCAGAATCCCATGACTTCCCTGAACCCTACGATGACCATCGGAAAGCAGCTGATGACTGCTATCCTGTCTCATGAGAACATCTCAAAAAAGGACGCGTACAACCAGGCACTGACACTGCTGAAAGAGGTGGGACTGACTGAGCCGGAACGCAGAATGAAGCAGTATCCGCATGAATTCTCCGGTGGTATGCGACAGCGTATTGTTATCGCTATCGCGTTGTCCTGTGATCCGGAGATTCTGATCTGTGATGAGCCGACAACGGCGTTGGACGTAACCATCCAGGATCGTATTCTGGATCTGATCGTGTCGCTGCAGAAGAAGAGAGAGCTTTCTGTGATCTACATCACGCATGACCTGGGTGTGGTTGCCAGGGTGGCGGATTATGTAGAGGTGATGTATGCCGGACGTGTGATCGAGAGCGGGACTATTTTTGATATATTCTATGATCCGAGACATCCGTATACCTGGGGGCTTCTGGAGGCGATTCCGGATCTGGATACGGAGGGCGATCTGGTGACGATTCCGGGGACGCCGCCGGTGTTGACGGAGGATCCGAAGGGGGATGCGTTCGCTCCCCGAAATCCTTATGCATTGGAAATTGATTTCAAAGCGGAAGCGCCTATGTTCAAAATATCCGAAACCCACTATGCGGCTACCTGGCTTCTGGACCCGCGGGCTCCGAAGGTGGAGCGGCCGGCCGGATTGCAGGCGAGGATTGACCGGATGAAGAAGGAGGCAGTGGACTATGTCAGAGGATAAGGATAAAAATCCCCTTCTTCAGGTGGAGAATCTGATGGTCCGTTTCGGAAGGAAGAATCATCAGGTGACGGCCGTTCAGAAGATATGTCTGGAGATTGATGCCGGAGAGACCTACGGTCTGGTGGGGGAGTCCGGCTCCGGAAAATCCACGATCGGGAAAGCAATCATCGGGTTGAACCCGGTGGCAGAGGGGCGGGTTGTATTTGACGGCGTGGAACTGACGGGGGAGATATCCGAGGAGGAGAGAAGAAAAACACTGGGAAAAATCCAGATGATTTTTCAGGATCCCATGTCTTCCCTGAATCCCAGTAAGAAGGTTCGGGATATCGTAGCTGCGGGACTGGATGCCCGCGGAGACCGGATCGGCAGAGAAGAGCGGGCGAAAAAGGTCGGAGATTATCTGGAAAAAGTCGGTCTGGCCAGAGAGAATGCGGATCGGTATCCGGCTCAATTCTCCGGAGGACAGCGCCAGCGCGTGGGGATCGCCAGGGCGCTGATTCTGGAGCCGAAGCTGATCATCGCCGATGAGAGTATCGCGGCACTGGATGCCTCCGTGCAGGCACAGGTGGTCAATCTGTTGAGAAAAATTCAGGCAGAGACGGGAACGTCGTTTCTCTTTATATCCCATGACCTGTCTATGGTTCGATTTCTGTCTCAGAAAATCGGTGTCCTGCATATGGGATATATGTTGGAGACCGGCACGACGGAGGAGATTTTTTCGAATCCGATCCACCCTTATACGAAGAGCTTGCTGGCAGCGATACCGACTCCGAATCCTGTTGTGCAGTCGCGCAGAGGGACGAGGTATGACTACGGGGCTTCCGGCCTTATTTACGAGAACGGGACCTGGCATAATGTAAATCCGAAGGGGACACACAGAGTCTGGTGTGATGAAGAAAGCTGGGTTAACTGGAGTTTTGTCGAAGATAATTCTGCATCGGGAGGAAACAAAGCAGCATGGTAAAATACGTTTTGAAAAAACTGGCCATAGCCGTGGTGACACTATTTGTCATCCTCCTGATTCTATTTCTGATGATGGAGCTTCTCCCCGGATCACCCTTCAATGACCACAAGCTTTCGGTTGATCAGAAGCAGGTACTGATGGAATCCTACGGTCTGGATAAGCCGGTATGGGAACGATTCTTTATCTATATCGGGAATCTGTTGAAGGGGGACTTCGGTGTCAGTTATGTGATGGCAAAGGATGTTCCCGTGTCGGAACTGATCGGAACCCGGATGCCTATCACGATCATCATCGGGCTGGCAGCTATGGTGCTGGGAAGTTTGACCGGGTTGATTCTGGGGTTCCTGGCGGCATTTAAAAAAGGAAAAGTACTGGATGTTATCTGCCGTATCCTGTCCATCATCTGTATATCCGTACCGTCCTATATTTTTGCCATTGTGTTCAGTTATTTTTTGGGATTCCGATGGAAGGTGTTTCCGCTTCTATTTAACTACGATTCACCGGTGGCATCCTCTGTCATGGCGGTGCTGGCTCTGTCTGTTTTCGTTACGGGAGTGGTGATGCGATTTACGCGGGATGAAGCGGCGACGGTGCTGGCATCGGATTATGTGCTTTTTGCCAGAGGCCAGGGGATATCGAACAGAAAGATTTTGTTTGGGTATGTGATGCGGAATTCGATGATGCCCATCATCACGATCATGGCGATGCTGCTGGTCAGTCTCATGTCCGGATCGCTGGTGACCGAGAGTATTTTTGCTATTCCGGGGATCGGTTTTCTGCTGACGTCGGCGATAGCAAACAACGACTATAATGTAGTACTGGCACTGAGTTTTGTGTTTGCGACTCTATTTGTGACGGCCCGATTGATTCTGGATCTGCTGTATGGGATTATCGATCCCCGCGTGAGAGTAGGCGGCGTGAAAAAGTAATGCATGTACGAGCCGCAACATAGCGGCATGAAAGGATTAGTATGAGCGATATGAAATCGGCTTCCGTGTCCCTGCCGGTGGATGACGGCTGGACGGAAGAGGACTTCCGGTTTGCGGTACGGGAGGAGAGCATACAGACCGACGAACCCATTCGAGGGGACTCCTTTATGAAGGTGGCGGTGAAAAGGTTTGTTTCGAAAAAAACGAACATGTTTGGACTGATCCTGCTGTTTGTTTTGATCCTGCTCAGCATCATCGGACCTTATCTCTCCGGATACGGATATAACGAGCAACATCTTGAACGGGCAAATATGGCACCTCATATTCCGCTTCTGGCCGACGGGACGGAGAATATGAACGGAAACGAAGGGAAAATCCGGATTAACCGGTATGAGGAGCTGGGGATCGATACCTACTACCTGTTTGGTACGGATAAATTCGGAAGGGATCTTTTTTCCCGTTGTTTTATGGGACTGCGGATATCTATCCTTATCGCTTTGATCGCAACGTTGATCAACCTGGCAATCGGGATGAACTACGGGATGATCTCCGGCTACATCGGTGGCCGGACGGATTCGATCATGCAGAGGATCACGGATATCTTCAGTTCGATTCCGGCTCTGGTGATCGTCACTTTGATGATGCTGATTTTGAAGCCGGGGTTCGGGGCTATCATTCTCGCCCTGATGGTGACCGGCTGGATGGAGATGAGTATCGTGGCGAGAGTACAGGTGCTCCGTCTGAAGGACCGGGAGTTTGTCCTTGCGGCACGGACGCTGGGAGCGGGTCGGTTTTTCATATTGTCCCGCGAAATCCTGCCGAATATCATGGGTCCGATGATGACGGAGATCATGGTATTGATTCCGAATGCCATTTTTATGGAGACATTTTTGAGCTTCGTCGGATTGGGAATGCCGGTGGGCAGTTGTTCACTGGGAGCACTGATTTCTGCCGGTTTTCAGAACTGCCTGATGCATCCTTATCAGCTGGTACCCTGTGTGGTGCTGCTGGTTCTGTTGATGATTGCCTGCAACCTGGTGGGCGATGGTATCCGGGATGCATTTGAAAAAAAAGCTTGACAACCATGGGTGGGATATGTTAGAGTGGTCGTCGTGGAAAGCGAAAGCTTGTCTGCCGTAGACAGCAGGTGTGATTGTTTGATCGCGTAAGTCCTGCCGAGGGAGAGGTCACGGAAAGTGATAATTCGTGGGGCTATGCCCTGTTATGACTCCGTCTGCGTAGATGAGCAGACGGATTTTTGTTTTTCATAGAAAAAATAAGGAGGAAAAAGATCTCATGGCAAAAGTCGAATTGAAACAGCCGATCATCGATGAGATCAAAGGCTATGCATCGGAAGCCAAGGGCGCAGTCCTGGTGGACTACCGCGGATTGACGGTTGAGCAGGACGTACGTCTTCGTCGCGAACTCCGCGAGGCCGGTGTTGTATACAAGGTATACAAAAACACCATGCTGCATCTGGCCTTTGAAGGAACGGATTATGATCAGTTGGACAAGCATCTTGAGGGACCGACAGCGGTTGCGTTCGGTATCAACGACGAGACAGCTCCTGCCCGTATCCTGAACAACTTTGCAAAGGAAGCAGAGGCGCTGGAGTTCAAGGCAGCTGTAGTGGGCGGAACCTACTATGATGCAGATGGTGTGAAAGAGCTGGCGAAGATCCCGTCAAGAGACGAGTTGATCTCCAAGCTGCTTGGAAGCCTGCAGTCACCGATCACCAACCTGGCTCGCGTGCTGAACCAGATTGCAGAAAAAGGT
The DNA here is from genome assembly GCA_017540125.1 of Eubacterium sp. Lineage (GTDB taxonomy): Bacteria > Bacillota > Clostridia > Lachnospirales > Lachnospiraceae > Eubacterium_F. Next base: position 7,006 of record JAFYBS010000029.1, on the reverse strand, counting down.
GGCGCCGGAGCAGCAGCCGAGGAAGCAGCACCTGCCGAAGAAGCAGCACCCGCTGAAGAAGCAGCACCTGCTGAAGAAGCACCTGCTGAGGAAGCAGCACCTGCTGAAGAGGCAGCCGCTGAGGAAGCAGCACCTGCTGAAGAAGCACCCGCTGAAGAAGCGACAGAGGAATAAGAAAGTAATTAAGAAAAGAAAGAATTGTACGCAACCGGATATGATCCGGAATATGAATGGAGGAAAAATTCATGACTACACAGGAATTTATCGACGCTATCAAAGAGATGAGCGTTACAGATTTGAACGAGCTGGTTAAAGCATGTGAGGAAGAGTTCGGCGTATCGGCAGCAGCCGGAGTTGTCGTAGCAGCAGCAGGCGGAGATGCCGGAGCAGCAGGCGGCGACGACAAGGACGAGTTCGATGTAGAGCTGACCGAGGTTGGTTCTGCAAAGGTAAAGGTAATCAAGGTTGTCCGCGAGGTAACCGGTCTTGGACTGAAAGAGGCAAAGGATCTCGTAGACGGAGCACCGAAGGTAGTAAAGGACGGCGCTTCGAAGGAAGAGGCAGAGCAGATCAAAGAGAAGCTCGAGGCAGAGGGCGCAAAGGTAACCCTGAAATAATTAGTTATAATGCCCCAAACCTATACCAAAAGAAAAAGGAAAGTCGGGAGGTGACAGTGTTGCCCCCCGACTTTTTTCAATGAAGCCAATCGAGGAGCGGCAGTCACACTCTTTTTGAGAGCAAAACCGTGAAACGGTTTTCGAGCAAAAAGCAGTGTGACGATTGCGCTCCGAGCCAGTTTTTTAAAAAAAAATCTTGACAACCCCTTGAATTTGTGTTAAGGTATAGGTTGCATTATTGCGTAGAGTGGAGTACTAGCCCATTTTACGCGGGTTTGCAATAATATCAAGGAGCGTGTCTTCATGGAAAAAAACAGAATTCGCCCTGTCCAGGTGGGCAAACGTGTCAGGATGAGTTACTCGAAGCAGCGGGAAGTTTTGGAAATGCCGAACTTGATCCAGGTTCAGAAGGATTCCTATGACTGGTTCCTCGAAGAGGGCCTGCGTGAGGTATTTCGTGACATCTCGCCAATTACTGATTTCAACGGCTCTCTGAGCCTGGAGTTCGTCGATTTCGAGCTCTGTCGGGATGAAGTAAAATACACGATTGAGCAGTGTAAGGAGAGAGATGCTACTTACGCGGCTACACTCAAGGTGAAGGTACGACTTCATAACAACGAACTCGAGGAGATCAGCGAGCAGGAGATTTTTATGGGAGATCTTCCGCTGATGACCCGCACCGGTACGTTTGTGATCAACGGTGCAGAGCGTGTCATCGTATCTCAGCTGGTACGATCCCCGGGGATTTATTATGGTATTTCCCACGATAAGATCGGAAAGGAGCTGTATTCGGCTCAGGTGATCCCGAATCGTGGAGCATGGCTGGAGTATGAGACGGATTCGTCGGATGTGTTCTATGTTAAAGTGGATCGTAACCGTAAAGTGCCCATCACGGTGCTGATCCGTTCTCTCGGTGTGGGAACCAACGAAGAGATCTTGGAGATGTTTGGTGACGAGCCGAAAATCCTGGCCAGTTTGGAGAAGGACCCCTCTCAGTCTTCGGAAGAGGGTATTCTTGAGCTGTATAAGAGAATCCGTCCGGGCGAGCCGCTGTCGGATGAGAACGCTTTCAGCCTTTTCAATTCCATGTTTTTTGACGTGAGACGTTATGACCTGGCCAAGGTCGGAAGATATAAATTCAACAAAAAACTTGCGTTCCGCAACCGCATCGCCGGGACAACTCTTGCTGAGGATGCGGTCAGCAACGAGACCGGAGAAGTGATCGCTGAGGCCGGCACTTTCATCACGGAGGAGTTGGCGGATGAGATCCAGAACGCAGCGATTCCTTTTGTTTACGTACAGAACGAGGAAGGACACCGCGTAAAGGTTCTTTCCAATATGATGGTAGATCTCCATGCCTTTTTGCCGAAGGCGGACAAGGAAGAACTGGGAATCACCGAGGAAGTATACTACCCGGTTCTGAAGCAGATCCTGGAGGAGAACAAAAAGCAGCCGGACCGTTTCGAGGCAATTAAAAGAAGCGTGGCCGACCTGATCCCGAAGCATATCACCAAAGAGGATATTTTTGCTTCTATCAATTATTGTATGCATCTGGAATACCATGTGGGAAACAAAGACGATATCGACCATTTGGGGAACCGTCGTATCCGTGCGGTAGGCGAGCTTCTGCAGAATCAGTATCGTATCGGTCTGTCCCGTATGGAGAGAATGGCCAGAGACCGTATGTCGACGCAGGACATCGAGGGCATCTCGGCACAGTCTCTGATCAACATCAAGCCGGTAACGGCAGCCGTAAAGGAGTTCTTCGGAAGCTCCCAGCTGTCACAGTTTATGGATCAGAACAACCCGCTCTCCGAGTTGACACACAAACGTCGTTTGTCAGCGTTGGGACCCGGTGGTCTGTCGCGTGACCGTGCCGGATTTGAGGTCCGGGATGTGCACTATTCGCATTACGGCCGTATGTGTCCGATTGAGACCCCGGAGGGTCCGAACATCGGTCTGATCAACTCACTGGCTTCTTATGCAAAAATCAACCAGTATGGTTTTGTGGAGGCACCTTATCGAAAGGTGGATAAAACCGATCCGGAGAATCCGATTGTCACGGACGAAGTGGTTTATATGACGGCGGATGAAGAGGACCGGTATCATGTAGCGCAGGCGAACGAGAGACTGGATGAAGAGGGACATTTTATCCGGAAAAATATCTCCGGTCGTTACCGTGAAGAGACTTCCGAGTTCCCGCGCCGGATGATTGATTATATGGATGTATCTCCGAAGATGGTATTTTCCATCGCAACGGCGATGATTCCTTTCCTGGAGAACGACGACGCGAACCGTGCCCTGATGGGATCCAACATGCAGCGTCAGGCGGTACCGCTTCTGATGACGGAGGAGCCGGTGGTAGGAACCGGTATCGAGATGAAGGCAGCGGTAGACTCCGGTAACTGCGTAGTGGCAGATGCTCCCGGAAAAGTTGAGCGTTCGGAATCCAACCGGATTTTGATCCGGCGTGAGGACGGCGAGCTGGATGAATATCGCCTTCAGAAGTTTGTTCGTTCCAACCAGGGAACCTGTATGAACCAGAGACCGATTGTAGATGTCGGTGAGGATGTGGTTCAGGGTCAGGTTATCGCAGACGGACCTTCTACCTCCGGTGGTGAGATCGCACTTGGGAAAAACCCGCTGATCGGATTCATGACCTGGGAAGGTTATAACTACGAGGATGCCGTACTGCTCAGCGAGCGTCTGGTTCAGGAGGATGTGTACACATCCGTACATATCAGCGAATACGAGATCGAAGCGAGAGAGACGAAGCTCGGTCCCGAGGAGATTACCCGTGATATCTCCACCGTCGGTGAGGATGCCCTGAAGGATCTGGATGAGAACGGAATCATCCGTGTCGGTGCGGAGGTTCGTGCCGGAGACATCCTGGTTGGCAAGGTAACGCCGAAGGGTGAGACGGAGCTGACAGCTGAGGAGAGACTGCTTCGGGCGATTTTCGGAGAAAAAGCAAGAGAGGTTCGTGATACTTCGTTAAAGGTACCGCACGGAGAGTTCGGTATCGTGGTGGACACCAAAGTGTTCTCCCGTGAGAATAACGATGAGCTTCCGCCGCAGGTAATCCGGAGTGTCCGTGTTTATATCGCACAGAAGAGAAAGATTCAGGTCGGCGACAAGATGGCAGGTCGTCACGGAAACAAGGGTGTCGTTTCCCGTGTGCTTCCGATTGAGGATATGCCGTATTTGCCGAACGGCCGGCCGTTGGATATCGTGCTGAATCCGCTGGGTGTGCCGTCCCGAATGAACATCGGACAGGTGCTGGAGATTCATCTCTCCCTGGCAGCAAAGGTACTGGGATTTGACGTTTCGACACCGGTCTTTGACGGAGCGAATGAGGTTGACATCATGGATACGCTGAAACTGGCAAACGATTATGTCAACACTCCGTTGGAAGATTTCAAGAAAAAATATAAAGATGTTCTGGCTCCCGAGGTGATGGATTATCTCATCGAGAATCAGGATTACCGGAAGGAATGGGAGGGCGTCCCGATTCGCGAGGACGGAAAAGTAAGACTTCGTGACGGACGTACCGGCGAGTTCTTTGATGGTGAAGTTACCATCGGCTTCATGCATTACCTGAAGCTCCACCATCTGGTAGATGACAAAATCCATGCCCGTTCGACCGGACCGTACTCACTGGTTACGCAGCAGCCTCTGGGTGGAAAAGCCCAGTTCGGTGGTCAGCGTTTCGGAGAGATGGAGGTATGGGCGCTGGAGGCTTATGGCGCCGCCTACACACTGCAGGAGATCCTGACGGTAAAATCAGACGACGTGGTTGGTCGTGTGAAGACCTACGAGGCGATCATCAAGGGCGAGAACATCTCCGACCCGGGAATTCCGGAGTCCTTCAAAGTGCTTTTGAAGGAGCTTCAGTCACTGGCTCTGGATGTGACCGTGCTGGATGAGAACGGACAGGAGATCGTGATGACCGAGGATACCGAGGTCACCGATATGAGAGCCCGTGAGTACATGAATGAGGATACGAATTATTCCGGACGGGAGGATTCCTACGCGTCCTACGGTGGTTACCGTGAAGCGGATGATCTGGCTGGACTGAACGATGACAGTATCATCGTATCAGATTAAAGAAAGGACGGTTAAAAATGCCTCAGATGGATGATAATAACAATATGATTACCTATGACAAAATCAAGATCATGCTGGCGTCTCCCGACAAAATTCGCGAGTGGTCCAGGGGTGAGGTGACCAAGCCCGAGACCATCAACTATCGAACGCTCAAGCCGGAGACGGATGGTCTGTTCTGCGAGAGGATTTTCGGACCCAGCAAGGACTGGGAGTGTCACTGCGGGAAGTATAAAAAGATCCGTTTCAAAGGAAAGGTATGTGACAAGTGCGGGGTGGAAGTTACCAAATCCAGCGTTCGTCGTGAGCGGATGGGACATATCGAACTGGCTGCGCCGGTTTCCCACATCTGGTATTTCAAAGGGATTCCTTCCCGTATGGGTCTGATGCTGGATCTGGCACCGAAAGTGCTGGAGAGGGTGCTTTATTTCGCATCGTATATTGTGCTGGAGTCGGATGTTTCCGATCTCCCGGTGAAGACGGTTTTGAACGAGCAGGAGTATCAGGAGGCTCGGGAAAAATTTGAAGACCGTTTTCGTGTCGGAATGGGAGCACAGGCAGTACAGGAGCTTCTGGAGAGGATTGACCTGGACCGTGAGGCAGAGGAGCTGAAGGAAGAGCTGGCATCCCTCACCGGGCAGAAGCGTGCCCGTATCATCAAACGGTTGGAAGCGGTAGAAGCTTTCCTCGAGTCGGGAAACCGTCCGGAGTGGATGATCCTGACCGTAATTCCGGTAATTCCGCCGGATCTCCGTCCGATGGTACAGCTGGACGGAGGCAGATTTGCCACATCGGACATGAACGATCTGTACCGTCGTATCATCAACCGGAACAACCGATTAAAAAGAATGCTGGAGTTGGGTGCTCCGGATATCATTGTACGTAACGAGAAGAGAATGCTGCAGGAGGCCGTCGATGCTTTGATCGATAACGGTCGTCGTGGTCGTGCCGTGACCGGTCCGGGTAACCGTCCGCTGAAATCTCTCTCTGAGATGCTCAAAGGAAAGCAGGGACGTTTCCGTCAGAACCTTCTCGGAAAGCGTGTTGACTATTCCGGACGATCGGTTATCGTCGTCGGACCGGAGTTGAAAATTTATCAGTGCGGTCTGCCGAAGGAGATGGCCATCGAGCTTTTCAAGCCGTTTGTTATGAAGGAGCTGGTGGAGAACGGCTCCGCTCAGAATATCAAAAATGCCAAAAGAAAGGTGGAGAAGCTGGAGGATGATGTTTGGGATGTCCTGGAGAAGGTCATCCGCGAGCATCCGGTTATGCTGAACCGTGCCCCGACGCTTCACCGTCTGGGAATCCAGGCTTTCGAGCCGACGCTGGTAGAGGGAAAAGCAATCAAGCTTCACCCGCTGGTATGTACTGCGTTCAACGCGGACTTCGACGGTGACCAGATGGCTGTGCACCTTCCGTTGTCGGTGGAAGCGCAGGCAGAGTGCCGGTTCCTGTTGCTCTCTCCGAACAACCTTTTGAAGCCGTCGGACGGTGGTGCCGTGGCGGTTCCTTCGCAGGATATGGTCCTGGGTATCTACTATCTTACACAGGAAAGAGGAACCAGTGTCGGAGACGCGACACCGGAACCGGGCGAGGGTAAATTTTTCAAAGATATGAACGAGGCGATCATCGCCTATGAGAACCACGAGATTACGCTGCATGCCCGTATCAAAATCCGTCGTTTCGGAATCAATGCGGACGGCGAAGAGGATTCCAGGATCATCGAGTCGACGCTGGGGCGTTTTATCTTCAACGAAACCATCTCTCAGGAACTCGGTTTCGTTGATCGAAGTGATCCGGACAACTTCCTGAAGCTGGAGGTGGATTTCCACGTCGGACGTGGTGAGTTGAAAAAAATCCTCGAGAAGTGCATCAACAACGAGGGTGCGACGAAGACCGCCGAGACGCTGGATGCGATCAAGGCTTTGGGTTACAGCTATTCGACGAAGGCAGCGATGACGGTATCGATCTCGGATATGGTGGTACCGGAGGAGAAAAAGGAAATCCTTCATGAAGCTGAGGAAAAGGTAGAAGAAATCAGTGGCTTCTTCTCCCGTGGTCTTCTGACGGAGGAGGAGAGATATAAAAATGTCATCTCTGTCTGGGAGGAAGCGGACGGTGCCGTAACCAAAGCGCTTTTGGACGGATTGGATCGTTACAACAACATCCACATGATGGCAGATTCCGGAGCCCGTGGTTCCGATAAACAGATCAAACAGCTGGCCGGTATGCGTGGATTGATGGCGGATACTACCGGTCGTACCATCGAGCTCCCGATCAAGTCG
>JAFYBS010000028.1 GCA_017540125.1 Eubacterium sp. | reverse complement strand
TGGTCATCGTCTATCAGACAGGAAATATCACGGATCTGGTTACGGGTACCAATGAAAAACAGGAGAAGTCCATCGAGGACATCTCCGGGCAAACCATGGCGAGCGTCATAAATTCCAGCCTGACGACATCGTCCCGTATGCAGGCGACGGTATCGGATGATCTGTTCCAAAATCTGAAAAACCAGGTCAACGCGCTGGGAGACAGTGTAAAAAAGATATTTGAGGATCCGGATGAATATTCGGAGTATCCGTTTGCTGTTCCCGACTTGGCTAAAAAAGGAAAGACCTGCGTTCAGGCGATCACGGCAGAGGGTGTCGATCTGGGTGACCGATCACTGAAACACAAACTGGGACTGGTCAGCTCGCTGAATGATACGATGTGTTCGGTTTATGACAACACCAATCTGAACTCTTACTTTATCGCGCTGCCGGAAGGCGCTGTTCTGATCACGGATGACCGCCCGGAAGCAAAATTCACGGATGATGGGAAGGTTCTCACGCTTCCGGTCACTGAGCGTCCCTGGTATGTGGGAGCGGTGGAGACGGGGCAATTATTTTTCACGGATGTGGAATTGGACGCGTTTACCGGTCAGATCGGAATCGTCTGCGCTCTTCCGGTTTATGTGGATGATAAGCTGGTTGCGGTTGTCGGTGCCGACATGTTCTTAGATTCTATCAGTGAGGCGGTTGCTTCCTCGGAGTCCGAAGGAGGCTTCATATTTATCATCAATGAAAAGGGGCACGTGGTTTTCTCTCCCAAGACAGAAGGGATGTTCCAGGTGAAGTCCTCGGATGAAGCCATCGATCTGAGAGAAAATGATAATGCCGATTTTTCAAAGTTTATCGATGCTTCCTTTCGGGACACGACACAGCCCGAGCTTCTCGAGGTCGACGGCGTGAAGTATTATATGTCGGGTTCGCCCATGTCCACCGTGGGATGGGCTGTGATTTCCGTGGTGAGTAAGGATGTGGTGGATCAGCCGACCATAGCCATGACCGATCAGTATGAGGCAATCCAGAAAAATGCGACCGACGGTTTTAAGCATGAGATGCGGGCCGCTATGATGACTATATTCGTACTTGTACTGGTGATTCTGGTTCTGGCGATCATCAGCGCGCTGATCCTGGCGAAAAGGATCGTGAAGCCTTTGAGGCTGATCACGAACCGGGTGCATTCACTCGGCGGCAGCGATCTCGAGTTCCGTATGGAGGATGCCTACCGAACCGGGGATGAGATCGAGATACTCGCCCGGGCTTTTGCCAATCTCTCAGCCAAAACACTGCAGTATGTGGATCAGGTGACGAAGGTTACGGCGGAAAAAGAGAGGATCGGTGCGGAACTGAGTGTCGCGACGAACATCCAGGCGAGCCAGCTGCCGCGACTGTTTCCGGCGTTTCCGCAGAGACCGGAGTTTGATCTCTTCGCATCGATGACACCGGCTAAAGAGGTGGGAGGAGATTTTTATGACTTCTTCCTCGTAGACAACGATCATGTATGTCTGGTCATGGCAGATGTGTCCGGGAAGGGTGTTCCGGCTGCGCTCTTTATGATGATATCGCGTGTGCTGATAAAAGCCAGGATACAGAATGGGGAACCGCTCGACGAGGCTATCTCCAACGTGAACAATCAGCTCTGTGAGGGCAACGAAGCGGGGTTTTTTGTGACAGTCTGGGCTGCTGTTATCGAGATACCGACCGGAAAAGGAGTGGCTGTCAACTGCGGACACGAGCATCCCTGTATCCGCAGGGCAGGCGGTGAGTTTGAACTGGTGATTTATCGTCACTCGATGGCCGTTGCTACCATGGAGGATATGGTGTTCAAGAAGCATGAGTTCCGGCTGAACCCCGGTGATTCGCTGTTTGTCTATACCGACGGTGTTGCCGAGGCGACCGACAGTAACAACGAGCTTTTCGGAAACGAGCGGATGCTGGAGGCACTGAACCGGAATCCGGACGCGTCGCCGAAGGAGGTTCTCGGAAACGTCATGGACGGCATCAATGAGTTTGTGGCGGGAGCGGAGCAGTTTGACGATATCACGATGCTTTGTCTGAAATATATAGGGAACGAGGAGGAATAAGGGATTATGAAGTCTGTTTCTGAAATCAAGAAGGAAGCCGCCGGTTACCGAAAAGTTACTCCCCGAAAGGATCTGGGCTTGTGGGAGGTTCAGACACATCGACCGATATGAACCGATCGAGCTGGCCAGAAAAGTGGTTGACGATTTTATGTTCGGGGCAGTCATGTCCAATCCGAAGCTCTGCAAGCCTCTTTTGGAGATGATCCTCGAAGAAGAAATATCTTTCCAAACGAACCAGATACTATCAGGGGATGATTGATCTCAACATTATTGATAGCGGGGACGATTACGCGAAACTAAAGAAAAGCTTTGTCATTTTTATCTGTACTTATGATCCCTTTGGTGAAGGTAGGTACATTTACACATTTGAGAACCGGTGCCTGCAGAATCTTGACCTGGCTCTTGGGGACGAGGCAACAAAGATCATCCTCAATACAAAGGGAACGGTGGGTGATATCAGCGACGAGTTGAAGGAAACACTCAGGTATATGGATGGATGCGAGCCGGAGTCGGAATATGCGAAGAATCTGAAGAATGAGGTTAATGAGGTCCGCGTAAGCGAGAAATGGAGGCGAGAGTATATGACTTTGCTGATGAGAGATAAGGAAAATCAGAAGCTCGGAGGATATGAGAAGACCGTTTCCTTTGTCAGAAAATTTCATGGCAAAGTATCGGACGGTGAATTGATCAGCGCCGCTAAAATCGAAGAGCCGGTCTTTTTGGGTATAGTCAACTGTATCGCCGATCATCCAGATTGGGATGATGAGGATGTAGCAGATTGGCTGATGGAGGAATATGATTGACACCTCCCTCTTCTTCCTTTCATAAATGAATATGCAGGAATAAGGCGAGATGCCCACATCACTCAACTCACCGTTCTCACACAATCATCTCAGACGCGCTTTTCGAATTGCTGAACCATACAAATCACTCCTTACTATCTGAATCGTGATCTGCTACAAGGGCTAATAAGAGGAGCACTAGGACATGTACTCATGTGTTGTACCAAATCCGCCTGCGAAAACCCACCTGAAGGGCCATAATGACAGAACGGGCATCTTTCCCAAATGCCAGCCGTAGGGTTATCGTTTACGCCGCCGGCTATCTTTCCCATTTCCTCATCGCTCATCGGTTCTTTCTTGCCCATAATGCGCCCTCCTTTACGATTTCTTTTCCTTAGTATAACACAGACGATTAATAAGAGCAACCCCTACTGAGCACATCAAAATGAATGATGTTCGTGATTTCCATGAACACAAAAACCACGAAACCGACCAGGATGGAATCCAGAATCTTTCCGGTGATGAATCCGCCGAAAACCTCGTGTGTTTCCGAGAGAACGGAAAGCGTCCTCTTGTACATTTTTTTGAAAAAACAGACGCCATAACCTTCTTGGTCCGCATCAGGAAATTTTCCTTGTCACACATCAAATAGATGGAGATGATGAGACCGATAAAGAAATTCACTAAAAGACCTACCGCGTTGAAGATCCCACCGGCTACAGTGCCGAGGAGATTTGCGTTCGGCAGCAGATCGTTCCGCAACCAGTTCATCAGTTTATCGTAGACGCCGGTCAGTATATCCAGTAGCTTCGGACCGAATACGGTGTTCTCTTTCGCAAAATCGGTCGCCCAGTTCTGGATACCCTTCCAGTAACCGGGAAAATTCTTGACGAGCATTGAGATTGTAGTCACCAGCTGTGGGATGACCAGCAGGATGAGTATGATCAAAAATGCCAGCAGCGGCAATATCGATACCACCACGGATATCGCACTCCCCAGAATTGTCAGAATGATGTTTGCCTTCGTAAAAAAACTCGATACGATCATGACAAGCGTCAACGAGATAAACAGCGTTACTCCGAGATAAAAATATCGTTTTTGATGCGCATTTAGTTATTTCATAGCGATCCTCCTGGAAATCAATTCACACTTCCGCTTCCATGGCCGTAAAATACGGCTTCATCCCGCATTTTTCGTAAAAGCGCATGGCGGACGGATTGCAGTCCCACACATGAAGTGTGAGACGGTCAAAAGCATTTTTCCGTGCAAAGTGCTTCACTTCTTCGTAGAGCCGGCCGGCCACTCCCTGCCCGCGCATCGGCTCATCGACACAGATATCATCGATGTAGAGTTCCACATGGTCGACAAGATTGTTCTGACCGATCACCCTCTTTATCACACAGAACGCATATCCCAGCACGACATCCTTTTCATCCACACAGACAAATACCGGCGTCGTGGGATCGCAGATGATCCCCTCCAGCTCCTCTTCGGTATACTTGGTCTTGTCCGGTATAAAAATGTCCGGCCGTCCCTCGGCATGGACATTGTTTACCTGGATCAAAAGTTCGAGTATTTTTTCTATATCCTTGTATTCCGCTCTACGAATCAACAATTCAATCCCTCCGTACGCACGCAAACCGGCACCAATATATCGGGTAAATTATACTACCGTGGCGAGTTGATGTCAAACAATCCATTCAAAATTTTCGGACTTGTGAAAAATAAACTATGATTTATGTTCGATTTTTTGTTGGATTCCGTGGTGAGTCATGTTCGATTTTTTGTTGGATTCTGCTTGACACCATGTTCGATTTTTTGAAACCAACACAGATGACGGAAAGAAATATGAGGTAGACTTTCTGATTCCCGATAAGAAAAATGATAAGAAAACAGTACCGATCGAGGTTAAGAGCGGCAATAATAAAAAACATTCATCACTCGACTACTATAACCGTTATTTTGGTAAAAATACAGCAAAAGGAATCGTACTGACAAAGGGGGATTTACAGATAACGGATGAATATCGAATTCTGCCCTTGCCGATGGCGTATTTTCTGTAACTCCCCGGTATTCACAATTCCGCTTCCAGCCCATAAAATACGGTTTCGCCGATTTGCGTAACTACTTTACACATTTGCAATCTTCACCCCTTTCCACCTTCTACTTTTTCAATCTGCCTCCTGACTTAATGCTTTATACTTCAACCTCCATCACAACAACCGCCGCGTTTTGGGATTACGGGATCTGCTTGACGCAAATCCGTTGTTTATTCGTTGCTTTCTGATAATAACCAAAAGGAGATGGGAAATATACTGTTCAGAATACTATGCAGGAAGCAGCGGGACAAGCACAGAATGTGATTATTGATTTGCGACGATGTAAATTATCAGAAGACAAAGCCATAAGGAGCTTTGAAAAAGAGTTCAGCAGA
>JAFYBS010000027.1 GCA_017540125.1 Eubacterium sp. | reverse complement strand
TAACCTCGTGGCTAAATTATCCGGTATAATCTACAGTTCATGGTAATATCGTACCAGCATAGTCCGTATCCACCAATACACTTCCCTTACCACCTTTGATTAGAAATGTATTGGTATTCCCATATCTTAACGGTATAACCATAGCTACCCTTTCACATAATACTTCTTTACAAGCCTATGGTGACACACAACCATAACGATGATCGGTACAATCATCACTTCATATTCAAACACTACTTGCCTCCTATAAAAATGGCAGGAGAAGAATCCCCTACCATTCAATAAAGTTCATCTCTTTACGACTTCGAGTCGAAGGTTAATGGAGACCTGCTTTAAAGTTCATCTCTTTACGGCTCAAGGTCCGAAGGTTAATGGAGACCTGCTCTGATAGTATAATACCATTCTTTCACGAGAAAATCAAGCAGTTTTTGCAGCTTTTCGATCTTTTTTATGCTCTCTTGACCTTCACTCCTTTCGGCAGGCCGGACTTCACGATCAGTTTCTTCAGATTCTTAAACTGCTTCTTCGATCCTGATACATAGATCGTGCCCTTCTTCGCCTATAGGAATAAAGAATATCCTTTAAAATGTTGGAAATCTCCAATCACCACATATCCGGTTTCAAGTTCTTTTACCAGAAAAGGATTCTTTCCTTCTTTTGTTTCTTTTATTCTTTCACAAATTCCGCACATAAAAATCTCCACACATAAGTCAGGATTTCTTTTTGAATATCAAATGGTTGAAAAATGCAATCTTTCTGAATTCGTCCATGGTACTTGCATTGGCTTCAAGCTCAAGCATGGATTTGTACCAATCATCGGTGTATTTAATCTCGTTGTTTGAAGACAAGCCAAAGAACGCTCTTATTCCGTATGTTTCTAAAAGTGTCATTTCTCCGGAAAGCAAATCAGTCAGGAACTCATTACCATAAACATCCCTGTTTCCGAACATGCTGTCCTCTACTACGTTGTTCAGCAGGTCCAGTGCCGCATGCGGATTATCTCCAAGCACAGCACTTCCCATTACTCTACCGAAAAGATTATGCTTGATTATAGACAAAGTACCTTCCTGTTTTAATACTCTGACCAATTGCTTTAAGATTTCTTCCTTGTTTTCGACATACTCCAACACATTGTGACAAATGACAAAGTCAATAGAATTATCCGGGACAGTCTTAAGATAATCCAATCCTTGTGTAATCAGAGTATACTCATTCTCTTCAACACGCAGGCTATACATTTCTTCATTTGGCTCTACAGCTACAACATCATGGTTCTTGGCATAATGATTGGCTGTAATACAGAATCCCGCTCCAAAATCCAGAATTCTGATTCTTTTATCATTCGTAATATTCAGCTGTTTAAAAATCATTTCGTAGAACATTCTGCCCCAGGGCTGATCTACCATATTTCTGTAATCCTTAATCGTTCCCATATCTCACTTATCATAACCCTTTCTGAAACAGTTGATCCTCGGTGCCATATATGGTTTTAAAATCACCGATTTTTACAAAGCCGTACTTTTCGTATAAGCCTTGTTCGCCGCTCATAATATAAATCTTTTCATAACCAATGGATCTGGCATAATCCGAAGCGGCATTGATCATTCGCTCAAAAACTCTCTTTCCTCTGCTTCTTTCATCAACAAAAACAAATCCGATAAACTCTCTTTTTATAACCTCATAATTATCTGTTTCCAGAATTGGCACATCGTTATATAGCTTTGTAATCTCACTCCAATCATGTCAGGCTGACCATACTATACCACAAATCTCGCCAGTTTTCAACCTGAAACCTGCACGAAGAAGGGGGGGGATATGCTTCAAATACCTTCATGGCTTCTTTGAATGGTAACATTTTTTTCTAATCTTTTTTCTTTGTGCTTCGACATAGGACAATCGCCTCGAACACCATAAGACAGTAGGCGCTTTCGAGAAAGAACTCGCCCTCATGAGGGTGCGCCGGGGAGCTGCTGTAGAAGGTCGGCCGTAAATCAGGCTACTCATATAAAGACCGTTAGGCAGTCCGGAGCTACCGGCAGGCAAAGTCGAAGACGGCACTTCCCTCATGAAGCGCTATGCCGGGATCGATAAGAAGAATGTCCACTACATCGAGAACATCTGAAAAAAACAGTTGATAATCGGACATACTGAGGTCATTATCACGGATGAGCGTATTGAGCACATCAAGGCAAGACATCCAAATGACTACGAAAACTATTCGCAGCATATTACATCTATCATCGAAGATCCAGACTATATCATCGAAGACAACAATCCGGATTCAGCTATTTTACTGAAGGAAATAACTGAAGGAAACGAAAGATTTCAGCTTGTAATAAGGCTCTCAACATCAAAAAATGACAGTGAATGGAAAAATTCAGTGATTACCTTCCTAAAGATAAGTGAGAGAACGTGGAACAAGTACCTCAGAAATAAAGGTAGAGTAATTTATTTGTAGGATTCTACACAATCTTACACAGGTTGTTGAAAAATGGGTATTGAAAAAGGGTAGCCCTTTGTGATAAGGTTTGATTGACGAAAAAAAAACCAACAAAGGAGGCTACCCCTATGAGTAACAGTATAACACATTTGGTGAAAAATGGAATACCCAGTTTGAATGGAGCAACGATAAAACTGGTATATGTTTACGAAGGAGTGGAACCGGGGAAGTGCCCGGCGCGGTCGTCGAACTGATGTCGTCCGTATCCTCTGTCACATCCGAATCGCTCATCCAGGATGTCTCCTGCACCGGCAGCATTCCGAGCCTTTTTCCCTATCATGAAACAGGCAGGCAATCCATATGCGGAAAGCCTGCCTGATTTTTTGCATAAGCGCAAAGTGATTTGTATTGTACTGGTCACTCTCTATAATGACTGAAAACCGCTGACAATCCGATCGCGGATGATAGGATCCCACACCGAAACGAGTGTCTTCATCAACTTTTCGAATCATAGTTTGCCTCCTTCTACTCTGTTATTCTGCCTGCACCTTGCCGGCGCCATCCACCTCAAATACACACGCGTCAGACAGGAGGGTCTTCCCCCATATATCTTCTGCGACAAAACGATAAATATATCGTCCCTCCGGGAGCGCCCTCATCCGCACCTCCGGCTCCTTCTCATCGATGGTGATCTGCCAGCCTGCCGCAAGCTCATCTCCGGAGTCATCCTCGGGCGTGAGAAGCTTCACGCGGTTTCCCTGTTCCAACACCGTGTGTGTACGGTTCGGCAATCCCAGTTCGTCGTACTCGCCGCCGACGATCAGGGAAGAGAACACCGGACCTTTTTCATCATCTTCGTCTTCCCGGTAGAAAGTTATCTCAGTCTTTTCATCATTCAACAGAATCGGTGCCGTATAGTAGGCGGCCGCTTTTTTCTGAGTTACTGAGGTATATAGGAACTCATCTTCTCCTTTTTCATCCTCTCCATCCGAGGTGTCCGAATCAGCCGAACCGGAGTTAATATGGCCTCCCACAAAAGCCGGCCACTCCCCGCGGAAATTGGAATGGAAGGTCATCCCTGCGGCACCCTCGGAAGTATCATGCTCATCTTCGTCAAGCGAACTTTCCTGCGAGTCTGCGTCATAGTGCTCGGAATCCGCGTCCATCTCATCATCATAATCATAAATATCGATAGCCGCCTCGCCCAGCAGCCGGTTCTCCCCGAGGAGCTCCCCTTCCTTCCACAGCATGTAACTTACGGATTTCAGATACTGCCGGCTCTCCGGTGTCAGCGTGATCTCGAAGCACCCATCCTCTGAAACATGACCACTGTCCTCATACGCCACCGGTTCCTCCGGCACATCCTTGTACACATCCAGAAGCACCTGCGCATAGTTCGGAAAAATACCGTCGCCGATGTACTCCTCCAGCTGATTCCGGTTGTACTCTACAGGATAGTAGATAGAGACACCGGTGTTCTTCACCGCTTCCCCATGCACCTGATACCGGATCATATCATCCCTTGCTTTTGCGATTCGCTTGTGATAGCTCATGGCATCGATCGAACCGAAAGCATCGTTAAAAAATGTCGTGAGATCCACCACATTGACCTCGTCACTGGAGCGCATCACCGCTGCATTCACGGCAGCATGTACGACTGTCGAATTCGCAATATTGTCCGAGGAGTCTACCTCATTCTCATCCTTTCCGATATCCTCCAGTCGCTCGGCAATACTCTGCTTAACCTGGATATTCTCGGAGGCCGCCTCGATCTCCTCGCCCATTCGCTTTGCACGGTCCAGCTGATAGAGTGAAAGCTGTACCTCCGTATCCACTTCTTTTTTTCGGCATTTTTCCATAAACGAATCGCAGAGAATCCGGCCGTAGTCTTCGTCTTCATTTTTGAAAAATGATCCCGCCAACGACTCATAATTCATACCACCTGCCGGAATAATATTCTGCGAAGCAACCATATAATAAGCATAATCCTTCATCAGGGCGGCCGTCTCGACACTGCCCATAAAACAGGTATCAAAAACGACCATATCGAATTTCTTTTTCAGTCCGGCATCGGCAAGCGCCTGTTTCAGATCGGTTCGCGACAGATAGTCGTTGTTATAATTCTCATCATAGCAACACCCTTCCGCCGCACTGCCGCCGTGATCCCAGAACACCAGAACCTGCCGGTCCGCCTGGTACTGCTCCTCGCAGAAGCGCAGGAACCCTGTGAGCGTCTCCGGCTCACCCATACTGGCACTCGGAAGTTCCTCCACCTTTTTCAGCTTTTTATTCTTTACCACATACCGTCCCAGTTTGTCATGCGGGATTTTGTGCGAGCGCCACTTGGCTGCACCGCCGGTCTGAATGATGATATTCATATTCTCCGGTATGTCCGCCTTCAAAAGCTCGTCGATGTTTTTTCCGGCCAGCCCCTGCTTGGATTCTAGATTTGAGCCGCACATATAGAGATAGATGGCGCAGGAGTCGCCCACCCCATATTTCGATCGTTCAATCGGATCATCCTCGCGCAGGTAGAAAAGCCATATCCAGTAACCCAGGAAAAAGAGAACTACCGCCAATACAATCATCAAAATAATGATCCGTCGGCGACGTCGACGCTTTTTTATATGGGCATGGATGGCCTGCTTTTTCTCCGCGCGGGCTTCTTTTTTTTCTTCCGATTCCGTCATGTTTTTTCCTTCCGTTTTATTCAAAGCTCATCGTTCCGAAATCCTCCGGCACGTGGAAGTTCGGTGCATCTGTATGTACCGGTTTCCAGGCCAGATAGTGCCTTTGCACGGTCTTGTTTCCGCATTTGTAGGCATTCGCCCGCAGGATGTCCGAGAAACTGAAATCTGGGTAAATCATCCGGATAAATACGAGGGGAATCCGATAGCTTATCTCCCATCCATCCGATGTCCGGTCTGCGTGGATATCGAAGTATTCTGTCGCATCTTCCCGAAGAAGAAAGGTTCGATCGAGCTTGTCCGGTCCGTATTGAATATCGAGAACTCCATTCGGATTTGATTCGAAATTGAAGTATCCATCCGCTCCGTCCCGCATAAAGAAAAACTCCAGGCAGCTATCTTCATATACCGGAGACAATGGTTGGGTGTTTTCGGCTCGGATATTTGCCTCCGTCGCCTGCAGGTGTACGTAGATGTAATCATCGTCGTGACACAGCTGACCTTGGGCCCGGATTCCCACATCCGGCATCCACAGCACCTGGTCGATCGGAAAAACAGGAACCGATCCCCAGTCAGGAGCTCCTTCGGTTCTCACGATCGTATAATCCGTTGGGATCGGATTCACGGTAACCGCACAGGAATAGGACTTCTTTCCGGATTTCGCCGTGATCGTCGCTTCCCCGGCAGCCTTTGCCGATACAAACCCTTTCTTTGAAACCGTGGCCACCGATGGGTCGGAGGTTTTCCAAGTAACCTTCTTCTTGGCCCCCTTGAGTTCGAGCTGCACACTCTGTCCCACCGTCAACGTGACTTCTGTTTTGTTCAGCCGCATCTTTGCTTCCGAAAGGGGTGTCCCGGCAAGAATGCCGATCGCCAATGCAAAAATACAGAGTACGGAAACAGTGCTCCGCTTCCATGTTTTCAGTCTCGTAATACTCTTCTTTATTTCAACATCCTTCATTGTATTCGCCTTTCCGTTCTTATCTGCGCCTTCGTTATCCATTGGTTTTTATCATAATCTCGAGCATAATCCCGAAGTCTATTATAACGCAGATCGCTGTTAATGACAATCCTTAATATTATAAAAAACAGCCCTCCCGTTTTAGCAGGAGGGCTGTCATAGATAAATGGTTGTTTACCGTATCAAACCTTGACCAAAAAGTGTGTCGGATGGATCGGGGTCGTACCGTCATAATAACCATACGTAAGATCATCTCGAGACTTGCTCATAATAATATAGTCATTGATGTAGTCCGCTCCCGTACCGTCATAGGTAATTCCATAGGAGACCAAGCCGGAAGTATGGCCGTCATCGGTGTTCGTCAGGATGTACTCCGGGTGGGAATATTGTGAGTATGTATTAAAGTCACCCCGATTTCCCCAGGTATAGGAATCCCGGAGCATATCATGGAAGAAATACACTTTTCCAAGGTTTTCCGCATTCTTCTCGGCCGCCGTTCGTTCTCCCCAATCACAACCCCAACGTTCATAGATAAAGGATAATCCCTCATGCTGGACATTGGTCGCACCATTCCACGCTCCCTCTCCGGCCAGATAAAAACTACCCTTATTTTTATCCGGAAAGCTCGTTTCATTCCAGAGCTGATCATGCGAGAATCCTGCATTTATCAACACATCCTCAAGCCTTTGCCCGTGAAGTCTCTTCTTAAAGTCATCGGCCTCGTACTTATCCTTAATGATAAACTTTTTCTGCCTTTCATCGCCATAGAATTTCCTGTACAAATCCATCTCTTCCTCATTGGTGGAAAGCCGGACATAACTCTCCATAATGTTGCAGTAGGGGTATCCGTCCTTGTTAAGATTGTCCTTCGAAACATCGGGAAAGCCGCCGGTTCCGCCATCCCCACCTGCTTTCTCTGCCGCCTCCATCAGTTCACGGCTCCCCTCATTTGCATAATAACCTCCCACAGCCTCCAGTAAATTCAAAGCCCTACGACATTCATAACGAATATTCTCTTCATATAACTCTTTTTCATCCATGGAGTCGGTTGAGAAATTGTCGACCTGTTTATGGTAATTCACATAGCGCATAATGGGATTGGTAATCTCAGTTGCCGTATTTTTCGGATTCAGATATCCCATGATCTTGTCGAAACTGTCGCGGAGCTTTTCCAGGAGCTGGCCTACTGTCATGCCGTTTCCAAAGTATTCCTGGCTGATCATCTTGCTGAATTTTTTCAGCTGAGATACTCCCTGGTCAAAATTGTTGACTGTTGTTCCTTTGTCTTCCAATTCCTCGAGATATTCTTCTACCTCTTCTTTATTTATAACCTTTAGCGCCCGCTCCACATCGTTAGCATTTGTCACCATTGCATTGAAATCAACTTCAAACTTATTAAGCGCAGTAACATCATCCTCTAGCATCATTTTTGTCATCATGTCCGTATGCTTATTGATGACTCTCACCATATAGTCCACATTCTCTGTCAGATTATCGATCTTCAGATCGATCTGCTTCAGCATCTTCATAACTTCGGCATGGCGAGAGGATTCCGTGGGAAGAACACCGCAATACCCGAGAACCGTCTGCGTGAGACCGGCCGCCGTCCCGATACCCGAAGCTGTACCGATGACCGTTCCCATGGTCGTATTGCCGAAACCGCCGACGATGTTTTTGATACTGTCCGTATCCTGCTGCGTGAGATCTCTTCCGAGGCTCTCATTGGCATAGTGTCTGGACACGCCGATATCCTTCGCATTTTTCTTGCCCTTGTCATCGATCAGGCTGCCCTTCTTCACGATGATCTTTCCAATCGCGTCAAAATCTTCTTTGGATGCCTTTTTGACCGGTACTGAAAGCACCAATTCATATTCACCGTTATCTGCCTTTTCCAGGGACTTGATCTTTGCTTTTTCAAAATCATCCTGAAGCTCGATGTTCTTTTTCCCAAAGCCGTCCACGAAGGAGGTACTGAGCGGCTGCAGGAGGATCGTCACCTCCATCGCATCATCCTGCTCCACCATCGCATCAAAGAAAGTATAGAAGGAGCCGCCGGCCGGCATTTTTGTCTTGTCTGCGAGCGTCAATGAAACACTCTTCTCAATCGGGTCCTCATCGCCGAAATACTTTCCGGCCAAAGCCACGGTTCCCAGCACTACGGCTGCCTGATTTTTCAGCTCCATATCCGGCTTCCCGGAGATCGTCAGCTTCACCGAATCGGTGTCATTGGAAATACTGTCCACCTTCATATCGGCAAAGGCATCCGACAGGGTGACATCCTCCGCCGCTATCTCTCCCTCTACCTCGCTTCCGCTGACCTTGAAGTTCAGATCCTGTGTGATCTCACAGTCGAGTTTCGGAACCCGGATGATGTTCTCATCCGTAGACAAGACGGCAGACGGGAGATTGAGTTCATCGACCGTTTCCATCTCATCAAGATCCGTTCCTTCCGAGTTCTCCCCTTCGTCTGCGCTCTCGCTCTCCGGCTCGCTCTCTTCCGTGGCCGTCGGTTCCGGTGTTTCGTCCTTGCTTTCACCGCAACCAACCATCCCCAGTCCCAGAGACAGGGAAAGAAGGATTGCCATGCTTCTTTTCACAAACTGTTTTCTTTTCATTCATTCACCTCCGATTGAATCGTTCCCCATATCCAATTTACTTTGTCATTATAACAAAAAATAAGTGCATGCGCTATAAGAATACATAATTCTTCTATTTCATTTTTTTATACATGTTTTAGTTCCCATATTTGTTTTATATAATAGAAACAGAATGGATATATAATGGATTTGAATACATCTTTTATCTTTCTTTGCTTATAATATAGATGTTACTTATCGTTTTTTAGTATTATGGCACACACCATTAGAGGAGAGGAAACGATGGATAAAGAAAAAAAACTCAAAGAAATTCTGGCTCAGTATGGCAACATCGCAGCAGAGGATATGACCGGCGATATGAGACTCAAGGAGGATTTGGAGCTGAGCTCGCTCGACTTTATGTCGATGCTCGGGGAGATCGAGGACACCTTTGATGTGGAGTTTGAAGAACAACATGCCACAAAGGTATCCACCGTACAGGATCTGCTGAACCTGATCGAAGAATTATCAAAGTGATGCCGGGGTCGAGAGTGGATAAATAAAGGAGCAGTTTTGACGCTCCGGAATGGAGGAAATCATGATCATACGCGATATGATAGAAAAAAGCGGAAAGGACTATGCCGGTTATCCGGCCATACGCTGGCTGGAGAGAAAAGAAGTCAAGGAAATCGAGTACCAGGACCTGATGCAGGAGATCGGTGTTCTTCGCCGCGGTCTGGTCGGAGAGGGGTTCGACCGGAAGCATATAGCGCTGATCGGAATCAGCTCGCTTCCCTGGATCGAATGTTATACGGCGATTATTTCCGGGACGGGAACGGCAATCACACTGGACGCCGGACTGCCGGTCGAAGACCTGGTCGATCTTTTGGAACGGTCGGATTCGGAGGCATTGTTTTTAGGTAAAACCCATCTGCCGATGCTGGAGCCGCTTCGGAAGGCCTGCAGTAGGCTGAAAAAAATCTGGATCATGACGGAGGATGAGCTCGATATCGACGATGACGCAGTGGAAAATCTGACTGCACTGAAGAGCCATGCCGGAGAGGACGATCCGAAACCGGACGGAGAAGATATCTCCATGATTATTTTCACCTCCGGGACAACCGGAAAGAGCAAGAGTGTCATGCTGACGCAGAACAATCTAGCCGCGAACCTGGACTCCATCGATTACAAAACACATCCGGGCGAGGTGGTACGGCTTTCCGTGCTGCCGATCCACCATTCTTTCTGCCTTATGAACGAATGGATGAAGGGCTTCCAGCTCGGCTCCATCATCTGCATCAACGACTCACTTATGCATCTGGTGAGAAACATCGGCCTTTTCAAGCCCAAGATCATCCTGATGGTACCTCTGATGATCGAGTCAATCTACAAAAGGCTCAGCGCTATGAAGGATGTTACGCCGGATGAGATTCATGAAAAGGTCTTCGGCGGAAACCTGAAATATATCTTCACCGGCGGTGCCCATCTGGATGATTTTTATATCGATGAGTATAAAAAATGGCATATACAGATCCTCGAAGGCTACGGCATGTCCGAGTGCTCTCCGACGATCTCCACCAACTCAACCACCGATCACAAGGACGGCTCTATCGGAAAGCTGGTTCCGAACCTCGAAGTGAAGTTTGTTGACGGCGAGATCCTGGTACGAGGCACCAGCGTTATGCACGGATATTACAAAATGGAGGAAGAAACCAAAGAGATCCTGGATGAGGACGGTTGGCTTCATACCGGCGATCTGGGATATATGGACGAGGATGGATTTTTATGGATCAGCGGACGCAAGAAAAACCTGATCATCCTGTCCAACGGTGAAAATATCTCTCCCGAGGAACTGGAGGTTAAGCTGGCACTGAATCCGCTGATCGGTGAGGTGGTCATCACCGGGGAGGACAACCGTCTGACGGCCAGGGTATTCCCGGATCCGGATGTAGTGGAGGCGAAGAGCCTGTCGCCGGAGCAGGTAGAGGCCGGCATCCGCGCCGCCATCGATGAGTTCAACTCCAAACAGCCCTCCTATCGTCAGATCATGGGGCTGATCATCCGGAAAAATCCTTTCATCAAATCCGCCACCAGAAAAATCAAAAGACAGGATGCTCTGATCGACGAACCGGTTGAGTGAAATAATACTTTCATAAAAAATAACAGGGATTTGTCAAGTCAAAATCCCAAATCGTCATTCACCAGGATCACCTTCATGCGTCCCGGATGATGCTCCATACGTGTGATGAGAAGCTGGCAACAGATGCTGTCCGGGGATTTGCAGTCGGCACAGGCGCCGGTCAGGTTACAGGGCGTCTTGATATCGAAGCGTTGCGCGTTGATCGGTGCTGCCTCGTGACGGGTGCGCTCGAGAGCGGCATCCAGATCTGAAACAACCTTGTTCATACCGATGATCATCACCACATGCTCCGGTCCGTAAGCGATACAGGATACACGGTTGGCATGGCCGTCGAGGTTGACCAGAATCCCGTCCTCGGTGATGGCATTGGAGCTGGCGATGTAGTAATCACAGCCATAAGCCTCGATCTCTCGAGCACGCTTTTCTTCCTTCGAAGGCGCACCATTCCGGTCGATGTAGTGGTAATTCCCTTCCTGGATTGCCTGCGTCAGACCGATCTCCTTCGCCGACATCGTGCCACCCCAGGACACGGAGGAACCCTCGGGAATGATATCCAGCGCGAGCTTCAGTGCTTCCTCCTTCGACTCGGCGAAGAAGCCCTCCATCTGTCTGGACTTCAGTCCGGCGATGATCTTCTCAGCTACCTTTTTGTTTCTTTTGATACGGTTTTCGTCCATGGTTTCACTCCTTTTATAACTTTTTATAACTTTTATTCTGTTTTATTACTTTTTATAACTTTTGTCAAGCAAAACTATGAAGTGAATCATCTCTGATCGAAGCGGATTTCGAAGAGGTAAGGACAAGGAAACTGATGCAGTAAGCGGTTTTGTTAAATCCGATCAATGATCTGCCTTTTATACTCCAAAAACTCCCCTGTCAGGAGATACTCCTGCGTTTTGCGGGGACGGTTTTCTATGGTAATAATATCCGAAATCGTGGCGGGGCGTGATGCTCCGCCATTTTC
Organism: Eubacterium sp.; assembly: GCA_017540125.1. Lineage (GTDB taxonomy): Bacteria > Bacillota > Clostridia > Lachnospirales > Lachnospiraceae > Eubacterium_F. Next base: position 4,158 of record JAFYBS010000027.1, on the reverse strand, counting down.
ATCGGATTCCTCGCGAGATCCCGGGTCCGCTTTTTCCCGGGAAAGGATAGCGATCCGGTCGGCCAGCAGGATTGCTTCATCTACATCATGTGTGATAAAAATAGTGGCGAGCCGGAGCTCCTCCATGACAGACAGATACCAGATATGCATCGCAGAACGTGTGATGGTATCCAGTGCGGAAAAAGGCTCATCCAGCAGAGCTGCCTCTCCGGAAAAAAGGTAGGTACGAAGCAGTGCCGCGCGCTGACGCATCCCGCCGGAAAGCTCCTGCGGATGCTTTTTTTCGTAGCCCTCCAGGCCGAACTGCTTCAGGTGCTCAGCGACTACTTCCCTGGCTTCCTTTTTTTTCATCCCACGGATGACGAGAGGAAGGGCAATGTTGTCGATCACTGTTTTATGGGGAAGCAGTAGGTCCTTCTGCAGCATATAGCTGATGCGTCCGGGGCAATCGATGAGGCTCTCACCGTCCAGTGTCACATCTCCTTCGTCCGGTGTCAGAAGACCGGCGACAATGTTGAAGAGGGTTGTCTTTCCTCCGCCGCTCACACCGAGTAGCGCCACGATCTCTCCGGCATGTAAGGTCAGATTGACATCGGACAGGACCATTTTTCCGTCAAAGCCTTTACTGATGTGACGGATCTCTAATTCTTTCATAGATGGTTCTCCGCCAGGCCGGCATTCTCCGGCAGCTCCTTCTCCACCAGGTTGTTCTCGTTCAACCAGTGGTAAAACCGATTCCAACGTTCCGGATCGATCACACCCCAGCTGTCGGCATCATCGATGTACTGGGTACTGAGATAAGCCTGGCTTTTTTTTACTAAAGTTTCATCCAACTCCGGTGCATTTTTCAGTAGAATATCCGCCGCCTCTTCCGGAGCGTTCGCAGCGAATTCATAGCCTTTTTTTACAGCATCGAGAAACGCCTTGGTCACGTCCGGATTCTGCTGCAAATAATCATTATTCCCGACGATCACCGGATTATAATAATCAAATACCGGGTCATAATCTTTGAATAACAGGAAGTTGTAATCGATGTTTTCCATCTCCAGCCTGATCCGCTCCCAGCCGGCGTAAATCCATACACTATCGATATCCGCGTTCAGGCCGGCGAAGATATCCTCCACATAGGTGGAAATCAGCTTCACCTGACTCCAGTCGCCGCCGTCCTTCTCCACCAGGGTTTTCAGGATGGCCTGCTCGGTGGGAGAATCCCAGGTGGCGTAGCTGTGCCCCGGCAGCTTTCCGAAGGAGTCGATCCCTTTTTCCTTCAGCGACACCAGGCCGGAGGTATTGTGCTGGAGGATGGCAGCGACTGCCGAGATTGGAAGCGGATTCTCCTGGGACAGGGCCGGTGCCATCGTGTCCTGGAACTCCACCCCGAACTGGGCATCACCGGAAGCAACCATCGTTGCCGCTCCGTCCTCCGGTGGCTGGACGATGGTGACATTCAACCCTGCTTCGGAAAAATAACCCTTATCCACGGCTGCATATAATCCCGTATGGTTAGTGTTCGGTGCCCAGTCGAGAACCAAGGTCAGATCGGTGGTTTCTGTAGGGGCTCCTTCGCTTTCTGTTTTACTCTCGGTCGTACCGCCGGTCGTGTCGCCGGAACCGGCATTCTGACTGCCGCAGGCAGTCACGGATACAAGCATCATCGCTGTTAAAAACACGCTGATAATTCTCTTTTTAATAACTGATTTTTTTCTCATTTTTTTTCGGTGTGTTTGGTTAAAACACACGCTCCTTTCTTTCAGTATTCTATTTCCGGGTTTTCCTTCCGCGAAATCTTTTTTTGAACTATTTTTATCACCCTCAGCAATATCAGACTGATGATGGATATCAGAAAAATAACCGCAAACATCTTGTCATAGGAATAGCTTTTTTTCACCCTTGTCATATACACACCGAGGCCGGAAAAACCACCCAGTCATTCGGAGATGACGGCGCCGACGATGGCATAGGATGTCGCGATATATAATCCCGAAAAAAAGTAACCCATACTGCCCGGCAGCTTCACATGAAAAAAGATCTGCCCGGGACTTGCTCCCATGGCACGCATCAGTCGGATCGCGTCCGGATCCGTGGCGCGGTAGCCGTTCAGGAGATTTACTACCAGGGGGAAGAAACCGGCGATCACTACCAGCGTGATCTTCGGCGCGGTCTCATAGCCCATCCACAACACCAAAAGCGGCGCGATGGCTACGGTCGGGATCGTCTGCGTCAGAACCAGGATGGGATTCAACGCCTTATATAAAAAGGAAAATCGATCCATCAGCGCGGATAAAATTAACGCTAATACAATCGCGATTCCCAGACCGGCGAAGGCCTCATACAGGGTGGTTCCGGCATGACTCATCAGCAGGGGAAAATCATCGATGAAAGCCCGTACCACGTCCATCGGCGACGGCAGCATATACTCCGGCAGCCAGCCTGCCATACAAGCCACCTGCCACAAAACCAGGATCGCCAGGATCGTCCCGACGGGAATCAGTACATTGCTGATATGACTTGTTTTGGAATTATTCATGGTGCTTTGATACCTTCTTTTCAATCGTCAGTACATCACCCTCCGGCTTGTAGACGATTTTTACATAGGTTGATACCGAGTCGATCCCACCGGCATCGATGGCTACCTTCTGGCATCCCTTCACGATATCCATCAGCTGATCGTAATCACCCTCGATGGTAGTCTCAAAAGGGCCCACATAGGTGGACAGACCGAAGCTCTTGATGTAGGCGATCACTTCATCTACGATGCGGATCACTTCCTCATCACTTGTGGTATTCGGCAATACCTGGATTGCAACACTTGCGTTCATTTTTATCCTCCATAAAAATAATAAAAACCTCCGGAAACATCCGGAGGCCGAGGTCTCAAAAATATCGGATGCTTCCTTACGCCGGTGCTAACCGGTTCAAGTTCAAAGGGTCGATGTGACATACGGGTATGTCAAGGATCTCTCAGCGCAGGTAACTACCTTTGCTCCCCCAGCAAATTCATATTATAGGTGAATTAACAGCAATTGTCAATCATTTTTTACAAATGGCTCCTCATCCAGCTCGCAGGAATCCTTATTCTCATTCACGACTGTTATTTCTTCTGAAAATGCTGGTAATCCTTGCTGCTTGTCCAATCTCCGCCCCAGGTATATCCGAGATTATGAAAGAGCTTATAACAGAGGTCGGTATGGGTAATCTTGTGCGGAAAATCCTTCGTGCGATCCGCATAGGGAGCACCGTTCTTCGGTGATACTTTGAGCTTACCACCGGACCACCAGATATACGGATTAATTTTCGGGTTCACATCCACGGCAACCCCATAAGCATGGTTGGAAAGATGTGTCGTTCCGGCCACCACCCGGAAGTTAAAACAGGAGGTGTTATTATCCTTCATGGACTTCCGGTCACTTCCGCCATAAGCATCGATGGGCTGAACTTTTTCCAGCTCATATTTTTTGAAATACAGTTTCTGAAATACATACCGGAATTCTTCCGCCCTGGATACGTTGACGATGAGCTCTCCGATATGCGTTTCCTGATCAAATCCCAGGTACAGGATGCGAACCCGACGGAGCGCGGACCGGGGAATAATACAATTCGACGGATAGGATTTTCCCTGCATCGAAGCAAAGGTCTTATCGTCAATTTTTTTTACATAAAACAGTTTTTTCAACTCTTTTTTTGTCTGTCCTTCGACATCGATGATGGTTGTCGCCGGTGTATTTTTATAAAGCTTTTTCAGAGACACTTCCGGAGTTGCCATCGGTTCGGGATCGACCGCCGGACCGGTGACGACAGGATCCTCAGAAGAAGGCTCCGGACTGATAACAGGGGCGCCGTCTTTTTTCACTGAATCCGCAACCGCCGCATCCGCAGTAACATCGTCCCGGGAAGGACTGTCGTTCGATGATCGAAAAACAAACACGCACAGAAGAATGGCGGTCAATCCGATTACGATCAACAATGCAATTGTTATTTTTTTATATGTCATAGGAATCCTCCATACCGCGAATTCCGCGGCTCCATCATGCGAACCGGAGCTCGCATATCACATATACTAATACTATTGCAAAGTTTACCACACATCCATAAAAATGGCAAGAGCGGGATATTTCGCATTGTTTCGTCATATTATACTTGCATTTTTCGTATTTTTTT
>JAFYBS010000026.1 GCA_017540125.1 Eubacterium sp. | reverse complement strand
TCGGGGCAGATCAGCCGGAGGACGGGAGTCTGCCGGATATCATTGAGTGTGACACCGTGGCGACCTGCGCGGTGATGGTGCGCGGAGATGTGGCGAGACGGCCGGAGGTCGGTATCATGCCGGAGTCGAACTTCATTTACTGGGATGATATGGAGTGGGGGCACCGGATCCATCTGGCCGGTTTTCGTGTGGTGACGATGGCAGAGGCGAAGGCGGTTCACCAGATGGGTGCCATTGTAAAGAGACCGAATACTTTTATCAATTATTATATGTGGCGGAACCGGACCAATTTCTTTTTGCGGTTTACGCCGGAGGACAGGCTGGATGAGATGTCCTATCAGGTATTGAGCGCCTTTTTCGATGCGCTGTATGAGTGTATGTACCGAGGGGAGCACAATATCAAAACATCGATTTCACTGGCCTATCAGGACGCGCTGACCGGGGTGAGAGGCAAGGCCGGAGAGGGAAGGATCCTTCCGAACGATGCGAATGATGATAAGCTGATATCGTTTATTAAAAATAAAAAGAGTTATTATCTGGTGGATACCGGTTTTGAGGAGGATGCGCAGTATTTAAGGAACTTCTTCGAACAGGAGGCACCGGGAATGCAGCCGGTTTCTTCGGCGGATCAGGCAGAAGTTACGTTTGAGTTGTGTGAGAATATTTTTCAGGTAAAGGATTATTCGAGAGAAAGGATTTATATCGACACGTTTCGGAATGCGATGATCGATGACGAGGATGTGGAAGCGCTCAGGCAGTATGAATATTGCAAATTACTGCATGTATATATGAATCAGGATATTCTGTTGGATTCAGTGAAGTTATTGAGGAGGAAAGAAGAGATTTGATGAACAGAAAAAGGAGAAATATCTATTTATGTTTGATAATGATTATGGCGATGTTACTGACTGCCTGCGGGAGCGGCGCGGCTTCGGATGCGCAGATCAAGGAGGTCAGGGATGTCCTGAACGGGGAGACTTCTTCATCGGATGGGGATAAAGCAAACGCGGATGAGAGTGAAAAAAAGGATGATATCGTCTTTCGGACCGAGGAGACGAAGGAGGGCGCCTGGGACGGGACGACTAAGGAAGATAAGTATGCCGGGAGTGAGTATACCGTTACTATTTTGCTGAGAGATGTATGGGACGGTGGCTTCACGGCGAACGTTACGATAGAAAATACGGGAAAGAAGCTGCTGAAGGATTGGGAACTGAAGTTTAAATACGGTGGCAGGATTTCCAATGTATGGAATGTCAAAGCGACAAAGACCGGGGATTCCGAGTATACGATCACGACAACAGAGGACTGGAACCGGAATATCGAGCCGGGGAAAAAGGTTGAGTTCGGTATGAGCGAACAGACGGATTTCGCCGGATTCCCGACCGATTATCAATTGACAGCGACAGCGGCTGAGACAGACGGAACGTCATCGACGGAAGCGCCGGCAGCAAGCTCGGAGCCGGGGACGGATCCAAACGCATCGGCGGATCCGAACGCTACGGCAGATCCGGGAACGGAAGAGGAGGTTGATGTTTCCGGAGAAACGGTATCCGGTACGGTAAAAAAACACGGCCGTCTGAAGGTGAAGGGACGGTATATCGTGGATAAAAAAGGGAAAAAGTTCCTGATCAAAGGTCCCAGTACCCACGGAATTGCCTGGTTCCCGGATTATGTGAATAAGTCGGCGTTCAAGACCTGCAAAAAATGGGGAGCCAATACAGTTCGTCTCGCCTGCTACAGCAGTGAGGGTGAGGGTTACAACACAGGCAGTGTATGGAATACGATTGATAAAGGCGTGAAGGCGGCTACCGAGCTTGGTATGTATGTGATTATCGACTGGCATATCCTGAATGAGAACAAACCGATGATGTCCTTCGACCGCGCGAAAACATTTTTCACACATTTTGCAAAAAAATACGGCAAGAGAAAAAATGTGATCTGGGAAATTTGCAACGAACCGAACGGTTGTGAGTGGGCAGCTGATATCAAGCCTTATGCGAAAAAAATGATCCCGCTGATCCGGAAGTATTCGAAAAACATCATCGTGGTGGGTACACCTACCTGGTCGCAGGACGTGGATGTAGTAGCTAATGACAGACTTACCGGAAGGTACAAAAAAGACGTTTGCTATACGTTTCATTTTTACGCTGCCACGCATAAGGATGACCTGAGAAATCGGGTAAAGACGGCGATCAGTAAAGGCCTTCCCATCCTGTGTACGGAGTTCTCCATCTGCGAGGCCAGCGGAGCCGGAACGCTGGATAAGGCCAGTGGAAATGCCTGGATCAATCTCTTCCGAAAAAACAGTATCGGTTATATTTCATGGAGCCTCTGCAACAAGGATGAGGCAGCGTCGCTTCTCCTGCCCACCTGTCAGAAGACCGGTAATTTCAAAAAGAGTGATCTGAGTGAGACCGGTAAATGGGTTGTCAGTAAGTGGAAGTGACAGCTTGAATGGTAATGTCAAATTGAAGAAAACAAAATTTTGTTTGGAAGGAACAGAGTGAAAACATGAGTGAATTCAGGGTTGAGTTAAAAAAAGTAGTGGATTCCACCTATACTGTGGAAATCGGACAGGGCCTGGTTCCGACGCTGATCCGAGATTTGAAGGATGGGCTGGACGGTGGTGTGAAAAAGCTGGCAGTCATCACGGACTCCAACTGCGAAGAACCGTACGGAGGGCCAATCTGTCAGAGTCTGTCCGATGCCGGCTATCAGGCAGAATTGTTTGTTTTTCCGGCGGGAGAGAAGAGTAAAGTCCGCTCAGTGAAGGAGATGCTGGAGGACGCCATGCTGGCACAGGGATACCGGCGTGACTGTATGGTGATAGCGGTCGGAGGCGGTGTGGTTTCCGATCTGGCCGGTTTTCTGGCAGGCACCTTCGGAAGAGGGGTTCCCTTTATCAATTATGCAACTACGCTTCTGGCGGCGGCCGATGCCGCGATCGGCGGTAAAACGGCAGTGGACACGCCTCTTGCTACAAACCTCATCGGTCTGATCTACCAGCCGAAGAAGGTATATGTCGATATCGACACGTGGAAGACTTTGCCGAAGGAACATATCATCAACGGCCTGGCAGAGACAGTGAAGCACGGGTGTCTCGCTGATATGGAGCTTTTTGAGTATCTGGAAAAATACACCGACCGGATCCTTGCCTGTGATCCGGAAGCGTGTACCTACATCAGTGAACACAATTGTGCCGTCAAATACAAGGTTGTCATGCAGGATGAACATGAGGCGAATCTCCGTGAAATCCTGAACCTGGGTCACACAGTAGGTCGCGCGATCGAGACCGTCAGTGATTATCGTCTGCTTCACGGAGAAGCGGTTGCCATCGGACTCGTTGCCCAGGCTCGTCTCGGTTGTACCCGTGGATATATGACAACGGAAGAGGTGGAACGGGTCAGTGCACTTCTGACTCAAATCGGTTTGCCCACCACCATACCCGATTACATCGACAGGGAAGAGCTGGTTAAAAAATTGTATACGGATAAAAAAGTACGGGACGGAAAGCTTCGGTTTGTTTTCCAGAAACATATCGGATCGGTGATGCAGTTTGATGACGGACGTTATGCGGAACCCATAGCAGAAGAGGATATTCGAAAAATTCTGTTTGACATGTAGGAGTAAAACAACGATGAATTATTATATTAATCGTAAGATTGTATTATTTACTACGATTATAGCACTTTTCGGAATATTTTTACAAATTCAACCAAATACACCGGCTAAAGCGGCCGTTTTTGACGCAAATCCCATTCAGACGGACAGCTTTAATACCGCCGGTGCGGTCGCGCTGGTTCTGTGTTGCGTGTTCCTTGTTGTCTCGCTTCTTCTGTGGTTGATACTTGGGCGTGACAAGGATGTGATCGATATCGTTGAGTTTTATCCGCCGGACGGTTTGAACTGCGGAGAAATGGCCTATGCCTACTACGGCTCGCTCAGAAACAAGGATCTGGTTCCGATGATACTCGGTCTTGCGGCCAAAGGATATATCGCTGTCGAGCAGACCGATGGCAAAGGGACGAAATTTGTGTTTCATTTGCTTCGCGGTTATACCGGCGTTGATGAGGCAGAGAAGGAGTTCATGGAGGGACTTCTACAATACGGATCGGTCGTCACGAAAATCGAGTTGGAAAACAGCTTTTACAAAACACTGGATAGAGTAAATGATACCATCACAAAAATGATGAAGCCGAAGATTTTTATTGAGAAAACACTGATCTGGCGGCTTCTTGCTCTTGTTTTTGCATTGATTCCCTATATGGTGGGGCTCTATGGGATAACTCGTTTTTACCATGGGAGCACTGTCATGGGCATTCTGTTTCCGGCTGTGGTATATGGGTGTGTGACGTTTTTTTTCATACTGGCTACTTCCAAAAAAAGCGGAATTGCCGGAGGAATTGCATTTTCCATATTCGGAATTGCCGCAGTCTGGGTAGTTGTCGCGGTCCTGGGAGGCTCTTTGAACTACGGAGGATTGTTTTACTGGGTGGTTTTCTTCGCCTGTATCGTGGCAAATCTTTTTCAGGTTTTATTCTATCGAATCATCGATAAGAGGACGGATTACGGCATCGATTTGCTGGGAAGGATCCGTGGATTTCGCAACTATCTGATGACGGCGAAGAGACCGCATCTGGTATCGTTGATGGAGCAGGATCCGGCCTATTTTTATAAAATACTGCCTTATACCTATGTTTTCGGAATCCCGGATACATGGGCAGAGCAGTTTGACGGCATCGTTATGAACCCGCCGGACTGGTATTACGGGACAACCTTTAATTTTCACTTCTTTACTCAGTTTATGAATCGGACAATGCAGACTACACAGACGGCGATGACGTCCAATTCGAATAGGAACGGGCTCAGCGGCAGGGGTGATTTCTGATCATGAAGCAATATGTTTGTATCGACCTTAAGTCCTTTTATGCGTCGGTGGAGTGTATCGACAGAGGACTGGATCCGCTGACGACAAATCTGGTAGTGGCGGATCCCACCAGGACGGAGAAGACGATATGCCTGGCGGTTACACCTTCCCTGAAGGCGTATGGGATTTCAGGACGGGCCAGATTGTTTGAAGTGGTCCAGAGGGTCGGTGAGGTGAACGCGCTGCGGGAGCAGGCTCTGAAGAAAAATAAAAAATCGTTCACCGGGAAATCCTGCTTTGCGCCGGAATTGGATGCGAATGAGACACTGGAGCTGGATTATATCACGGCATCGCCGCAGATGAGACGCTATATGGCTTTTTCCAACCGGATTGTGGAGATTTATCTGCGATATATCGCGCCGGAGGACATCCACATTTACTCCATCGATGAAGTCTTCATGGATGTCACCGCCTATCTGAATACCTATCAGATGACAGCCAGAGAACTGGCGATGAAGATGGTGAAGGAGGTGCTGGCGGAGACCGGTGTGACGGCGACGGCCGGGATCGGCACCAATCTTTTTCTGGCGAAGGTCGCCATGGATGTGGTAGCGAAAAAAATGCCTGCCGATGAGGACGGAGTCCGTGTGGCAGAGTTGGATGAGATTTCGTACCGGGAACATCTCTGGGATCATCATCCGATCACGGATATTTGGCGCGTGGGACGCGGTTATGCGAGGCGATTGAAGGAATACGGGATGACCACGATGGGAGATGTGGCGCGTTGTTCCCTGAAGGATGAGGACCTTCTGTATCGGCTGTTCGGTGTGAACGCGGAGTTGCTGATCGATCATGCCTGGGGATATGAGCCGACGGAAATCCACCATATCCGACAGTATCGTCCGGAAAACAACAGCATCGGATCGGGACAGGTGCTGAAGGAGCCCTACTCCTATGAGAAGGGGCAACTGATCGTCCGAGAGATGACAGAACTTTTGGTTCTGGATCTGGTGAAAAAGCGGCTGGTGACGGATCAGATGATCCTGACGGTGAATTATGACCGGGAATGTCTGGAACGCCCGGAGATCGCGGAAAAATACCACGGTGAGGTCACGACGGATCACTACGGGAGAAGGGTTCCGAAGCATGCTCACGGAACAGCAAATCTGGATCATTTGATGTCGTCTACGAAACAGATCATGGAAGCGATGATGGGGCTGTATGAGAGGATCGTCAATCCGGATCTGCTGATCCGTCGCGTGAACATCGCGGCAAATCATGTTGTTTATGAGGGAGAGGTGAAGCCTCCGGAACCGGAGAAGCGACAGCTGACGATCCTGGACGATATCGAGGCGGAGCAGGAGAAGAAGGAAAGAGAGTATGAATCGGAGATGAAGGAGAGACGTCTCCAGCATGCTGTTTTGGATATACAGAAGCGTTACGGGAAAAATGCCCTGCTCAAAGGGATGAATCTGGAAGAAGGCGGAACCACCATCGAGAGAAACGGTCAGGTAGGAGGGCACAAAGGGTGAAAACTCGTGAAAAATACGCCGATATCATCGATCTGCCCCGGCCTCAGTCAAAAAGGCCGCGGATGTCGGCGGAAAACCGGGCGGCGCAATTTGCTCCTTTCGCCGCGTTGACCGGATATCATGAATCCGTGGAGGAGACTGAGGCGGCGCATACGTCGGCGAATGAAACCGGTGGGGTGGAGTTCGCGGATGAGGAAGATGTATGGATTTCATAGATTTTACCGGAATTTGCCTTATGTCTTGTTATTTTTCCGAATATGTGTTATGATGGGGCATATGAAGAATTGATTTGAGGAGGCCTTAGACATGCCGATCAAGATACAGGATTCTCTGCCGGCACAGAAAATACTGGAAAAAGAAAACATTTTTGTGATGACGGAGTACCGTGCGATGCATCAGGATATTCGTCCTTTGCACGTACTGGTTCTGAATCTCATGCCGACAAAGATTGAAACGGAGACACAGTTTCTCCGCAAGCTGTCGAACACGCCTTTGCAGGTTGAAGTGGAGTTTATGCAGACCGAGAGCTATCGTCCGCGACACGTGGAAGAAAGTCATCTGGATACATTCTATACAGTGTTTGATGATGTGAGGGATCGTCGTTTTGACGGATTGATCATCACGGGAGCTCCGTTAGAGCATACCCGGTTCGAGGATGTAGTCTACTGGAAGGAACTGTGTGAGATCATGGAGTGGAGCAAGACCCATGTTCACTGTACCCTTCACAGTTGCTGGGGAGCGTGCGCAGCGTTGTACTATCACTACGGGATTCCGAGAACGGTTTTGAAGGAAAAATTGTCCGGTGTGTACTCTCATCGTGTGATCAAGAAAAAATCACCCTTGTTCCGGGGGTTTGATGATGTTTTTGAGATGCCCCACAGTCGTTCCTTTACGATACCGCGGGAAGCGGTAGAGGCGGTTCCTCAGTTGGAACTGATGGCTGAGTCGGAGGAGGCCGGAGTGGCGATCCTGAAGAGCCGGGACAGCTCCCAGTTTTTCTTTAACGGGCATCCGGAATACGATTCCATGACTTTGGCGGGAGAGTACGAGAGAGATTCCATCAAGGGGATGGATCCGAAGATCCCGGTGAACTATTTTCCGGAGGACGATCCGACCCGGAAACCGATCGTGCGTTGGCGCGCGGCCGGTCAGCTTTTATACAGTAACTGGCTGAATTATTATGTATATCAGAGTACGCCTTATGATGTGGCATCCATCGATGGACATGAGGAACATGTGAAAGATATAGACAGTAGCGATGATGTTGTTTCAGAATGAAGGGAGGAAAAGAAGTATGTTTTGTAAAAATTGCGGAGCAGAGCTTACGCCGACAGGTAAGTTTTGTGTTAAGTGCGGAACACCGGTGGGACAGGTTTCGTCTCAGCAGCAGCCTCAGCAGGCCTGGGATGCGAAGCAGACCATGGGGGCACAGCAGAATGTAGGTGCACAGCAGCAGGCCTGGACAGGACAGCAACAGCAGCAGTCCTGGACAGGACAGCAGCCGCAACAGACCTGGGCCGGACAGCAGCAACAGCAGGGGTGGGCAGGACAGCAGAACATGGGAGCACAGCCCAATCAGTACGGTTATCAGCCCAATTATTATGCCGGACTGGCAGTGAAAGAGAAAAAACCGATGAGCAAGAGAGCCAAAAGACTGATCATCGGTGGCGGATGTACACTGGCGGCTTGTCTGGCAGTCGTATTAACCGTGATTTTTGCCGGTGCCCAGCTCAAGAATTTCTGGCGTTCCACGTTCAGTAGTCCAGACTCCTATTATCATGCGGTGGAGAAAGAGAGTCTGGGTGTGACAGAAAAAGCATTGGTTAATCTGTACGATGCCTATATCTCGCCCTTATCCGGAAAAGGAAACGGTACAGCGGCTACCATGCGGTTTGAGTTAAGTGATGCCGGTAAATCCATGCTTTCTTCCTTCTTGTCCATGTCGGGAGGGGTTTCTGTCTCCGGTTTTGATTCTTTTGAGATCAGAAGTGCGGCCGGAACGATAGATGGTGATAAGGTTGCCATCGATATGGATGTTCGTTTGAACGATGAAGATCTGGTCAAAGCAAAACTCAGTTCCAATCTGAGTACCGGAGAAACATACCTTCAGATACCGTCCCAGTCATCCTCCTATCTGGATCTGACGAGTCTGGTGAAGGATGGATTGTTGAGTGAATACAGCTACAGCAGGACCAATATTTCTGAAATGTTGAGACTTGTCCGGGAAGGTTTGCCCAGCGCTGAGGAACTGGAGCAACTCATCAAAAGATACACAGATATCCTTCTGGATTCCATAAAAAATGTTGAAAAATCGAAAGAGACGATTACCGTTAAAGGCGTTTCACAGAGTGTCACGGTGTTGGATGCAAAAGTCAGCGGACAGGACCTTGTCACGATGCTGGACAAATTTGTAAACGCGCTGGAATACGATGAAACAGCGAAAAGAGTTTATGAAAAACTCGCGCAGTACAGAGGTGGCGGTGCACCCGAATACGATGAGGTGATCCGAATGCTGCGGTCTGAGGTTGAGAGGATCGGATCGCTTTCCAACAGCTCGGATGGCTTTCTGGAGCTCAAGGATTATGTCAGCTCAGGTGGAGATATCGTCGGCCGTACCATCCAGTATAACGGAGGATATGCTAATCTCGGTTTTGAATACATGATGCCCATGGGGGATGGAAAATTTGCCATCGAGATGAGTGTTTTCGAAGGTCAGAACAAGCAAACAATTTTTGAGGGAGACGGAACCACCAGTGGCGGAATGCTGAATGGAGTGATCACGATCAATAACAACATTGCAGATGATATCGGTGGATTTGGTCACTTCGGATATGGTACGTCTATACCGTCGAATTTCCGTATCAGTAATTTTGATATCAATGCTCTGAGAAAGGGCGAGATTGACGGAACGGTCACCTTTGATCTTCCGATAACAGGTTCACCGCTGGGAGCACTTTCCATCGCGTTGGATATCAAGGCAGGCGGAGACAGCGCGTCCATCAATTGCAAACTTCTGGTAAGCGGTTCGGAGTTGGGCAATATCTCGTTTAGTTTTGACAAAGCAACTTGTCCGTCTCCAATCCAGCCGGGAAGCGGTGACAGGATTTACGACGCGTCCAATTCGAGTGATGTCACTGCTTTCGCTGCCGAACTGAATCTAACGGAACTGATGAGACGTATTACGGAATTAACCGGGATTAATGTCGGCAGCAATTTGATACCGGGACTTGTCGCGTAAGGAGTATACTCATGAGTGCTTTTTCGGCGGTTCAGGTGGCCAAGAGTTTCCGCAAAGGAAATAAACAGGTCCTTCAGTCGGTTGATTTTTCTGCGAATTCCGGTGAATGCATCGGGATCATCGGAGCCAACGGTTCCGGTAAAACCACGCTTCTTTCGATACTTGCCGGGATCATGAAGCCCGATGGCGGAAGTGTATCATACGATGATGTGACGGTGTCCGGAAACGGGTTTCGCAGGATTGTTTCCTATGTTCCGCAGGAAAATCCTTTGATCGATGAGCTGTCTGCCAGGGATAATCTCCGGTTGTGGTACGGCGACCGGATGAAAAATATCGAGCAGGAACAGGCTGGGCTGATCGGAATCCTTGGAATATCCGAGTTTATCGATGAGAGAGTGCGAAACCTGTCCGGCGGGATGAAAAAAAGGCTCAGTATCTGTTGCGCAGTCGCCGGCGATCAGCCGGTACTTCTGATGGATGAGCCCGGTGCTTCGCTGGATCTGCCATGCAAAGAGCGTATCGGTGTATATGTGAACTATCGGAAGCAGAATGGTGCCATTGTGATCATGGCTACACATGAAGAACAGGAAATCCGGATGTGTGACCGTATTTTTCTTCTGAAGGACGGGAGACTGGAAGCGGTTGATTTTGACGGTGATATCCATAAACTTGTTGGTTTGATATAGACTTGGAGGAAATATGGACTACACATTGGAAAACGGAGTTTTGGTTGTGACTATGCCGGAGCGGATATTTTTACCGTGCATCGAAGTGCACCGTCAGTGAGTATCGAAGGCTGTGAAAAGCTGTCCGAGAGTATCAACGGTTCTACTTATCGGCTTCAAAAGGAGGTTTTGGTAAAGGTATTCAATTGGAAGATCTTCATCCGAACTTATCTTGGCGTCCAAGAGGAAGATTCGGTGGAAGAGAAGAGGATGAACCAGCTTTTGACACAGTATTATATCCTGAAGGAAGATCTGCTGAACGGTTTGGCGGCTTTGAACTGAAAAAATTACGGTACCATCGGTACGAGTTGAAGGCCTTCTTTCTCATCAAAGCCGAAGAGCAGGTTCATGTTTTGTACCGCCTGACCGGCAGCGCCCTTGGTGATGTTGTCCATGGCACCCATCATGATCACGCGGTTGGTTCGGGAATCGTATTGGATATTGATATCGGTGAAGTTGCTTCCTTCAACCCACCGTGTCTCCGGAGGAGTTGTACCATCCAGAACACGGACAAAGTATTCCTCTTTATAATCATCATAGTACGCCTGCTTCAGTTCCTCGGCACTGTGCTTGCCTTTTACGGTGGCATATGCTGTTACCAGGATGCCGCGGTTCATGGGAACCAGATGCGGTGTGAAGTTCAGGGGTACAACCTCACCGCTGAGATAGGAAAGCTGTTCCTCGATCTCCGGTGTATGTCGATGAGTCGAAACTGCGTAGGCTTTGATGTTTTCGTTTACTTCACAATAGAGATTCTGTACCTTGGCACCACGGCCGGCTCCGGATGTCCCGGATTTGGCATCGATGATAAGAGTGCTCATGTCGATCCATCCGCGTACGGCCAGCGGAGCGATGGAAAGCGTGGAACAGGTAGGATAGCAGCCCGGATTAGCGATAAGCCGGGCTTTTTTGATGTCTTCGCGGTTGATCTCGCAGAGTCCGTAGACAGCCTCTTTGATCAGCTCCGGACTTTTGTGTTCGATGCCGTACCATTTTTCATAGGTGGCTACATCCTTGATCCGGTAGTCGGCGGACAGGTCAATGACCTTGGCATTTTTCAGGATAAACTCGTTCAAAACACCGGCCAGATACCCCTGCGGTGTCGCCGTGAAGATCACATCCACCTCCGATGCCAGTTTCTCCAGATCGTCGGCCTGACATACGTCCTCCACCAGCTTTGTGAAGTTGCCGAAGACCGATGCGAACTTCTGGTCCTCATAGGTTCTCGATCCGTACCATGCGATCTCTACTTCTTTATGTCCCAAAAGGAGCCGAACAAGTTCCTGTCCGGCGTAGCCTGTTGATCCGATGATTCCTGCTTTGATCATTTCATTTACCTGCCTTATCTTTTTCAATTCGAATTATATTTATAAAACTTTGATATTATAGCCTATCTAAAATAAAAATGCAAGTGTAAAGTGTAAAGAATTAATCGCAAGTACGCTTTTTGCTCGTCAGACTCACAAAAAGGACAAGGAACTGGAACAGTTCCTTATCTGCACGCTCCTCGATTCACTGGTAGTTTTCCTTGAATTCTCTACTGTTTAGTGATATAATAGGGTACTAAGGGGGATATATACCATGAGAATTGACACCTTTCCGACGAATAAAATCGGCGATCTGGAATACCGTATCGGTCGCGTCCTGCCCTTCGGCGCTACGATATTTGAAAATTGTGTAAACTTCAGCATCTATTCCAAGGAGGCTACCGGCTGCACCCTGGTTCTGTACCATCACGGGAAGAAAAAGCCATTCGTGGAGATTCCTTTTCCGGAGGAGTTCCGCATCGGTAATGTCTACACGATGATGGTGTTCGGTATCAACTTTGAGACCACGGAATACGGCTATCGTTTTTACGGTCCGTACGATCCGGGACAAGGGCTTCTTTTTGACAAGGAAAAGGTGCTTCTGGATCCCTATGCCAAGTCCGTGTCCGGGAGATCCGTGTGGGGCAAGGAGGTAGACTGGTCCGATCCTTTTCCGCACAGAGGACAGATTATCCGTGAGGACTATACCTGGGCCGGCGATAAACCGCTGGAGATTCCGGCTAAAGATCTGGTTATCTATGAGCTTCATGTACGCTCCTTTACCAGGCACGAAAGCAGCGATGTGAATTATAAAGGGACCTTCGCGGGACTGGCGAAGAAGATTCCTTATCTGAAGGAACTGGGTGTTAACTGTGTCGAGCTGATGCCGATTTTTGAGTTTGATGAATTCGAAAACAGTCGCGATTTTGACGGAAATAAACTCTTGAATTATTGGGGGTATTCGACCGTTTGTTTTTTCGCGCCCAAAGCCGGTTATGCCACGGCCTCCGCTGTCGGTATGGAAGCGGATGAGCTGAAGGGGATGATCAAGCATTTTCATAAAAACGGAATCCAGGTAATTTTGGATGTGGTCTTCAATCATACGGCGGAAGGAAATGAGAAGGGGCCGACGATTTCTTACCGGGGAATCGACAACCGGAACTATTATCTGTTGACTCCGGATGGGTATTATTATAACTTCAGCGGCTGCGGGAATACGATGAACTGTAACAATCCTGTGGTGAGAGAAGCCGTGCTGGATTGTCTTCGGTACTGGGTGTCCTCTTACCATGTGGACGGATTCCGGTTCGATCTGGCATCCATCCTGACCAGGGATGAAAACGGAGCGCCGATGATGAACCCGCCTCTTCTGGAGAGTATCGCTAACGATGCCGTCCTGGGCAAGAGTGTACTGATTGCCGAGGCCTGGGATGCCGGCGGACTGTATCAGGTGGGAAGTTTTCCTGATTATCTGCACTGGTCGGAGTGGAACGGCCGGTACCGTGACTGTCTGCGTAAGTTCATCAAGGGCGGGGCTGAGTGCGCGCCGGAGCTGTACAGCAGGATCCGCGGCTCGGCAGATATGTACGGCGGCAGGGGAGCAGGGGCTTCGATCAATTTTGTTACCTGTCATGACGGGTTCACCATGTACGATCTGGTTTCCTACAACGAAAAGCACAATGAGAGAAACGGAGAGGACAACCGTGACGGCAGCAACGACAATGACAGCTGGAACTGCGGTGTTGAGGGGGAGACAGAGGATCCGAATATCCGATCGTTGCGCCTACGTCAGATGAAAAATATGATGACTATCCTCCTGACGAGCCGAGGGATACCGATGCTGCTGTCCGGGGATGAGTTTGCCAATACGCAATGGGGAAATAACAACGCCTACTGCCATGACGATGAGATTTCCTGGCTGGATTGGTCCCTTCTCGAGAAAAATATGGAATTGCACGATTATGTCAAACGGCTGATCGGACTGAGGATGAGCCATCCGGTCTTCCGGGATACCACCTATGATTTCGGAAACAACGGGACCGGCTATCCGACACTTTCCTTCCATAGCGGAAAGCCGTGGGAGCTGGATGAGGGGGCACCGGGGCTGTGCTTTGCCTATCTGTACACGGAGGACCACGAAAAATACGGAACGAAGAAGGACAGCTTTATCTATATCATTGTCAATGCCTACTGGGAAGATGTGTATTTTGAGCTTCCGCAGCTTCCGGAAGGCAGGAACTGGAAGCTGGTTTGTGAGTCCTACGGGACATGTACGGCACCCGGAAAAGAGAAAAAGTGGACTGAACCGGGGATTAATCTGGGACCGAGATCGACGGCTGTTCTGATGGCATAAATGGCATAAATTTAATAAGATATGATTTTTACTTGCATTTGACAGAATCTTGCGATATACTGTTGTAGTTAAGGACAGTCGTGAGATTCTGTTTTTGTGAAATGGCCGGTTTTTCGGACAGATTGATGAAACGGAGCTATGACAAATAAAATATCAGGAGGATTTCAGATATGAAAGAAAAAGTGGTACTGGCTTACTCGGGAGGTCTTGATACGACTGCGATCATTCCGTGGCTGAAGGAGAATTTTGACTATGAGGTGATCTGTGTCTGCATCGACTGCGGACAGGAGGAAGAGCTGGATGGTCTGGAGGAGAGAGCAAAATCCTGCGGGGCAGCCAAGTTATACATCGAAGATGTGGTTGACGAGCTGTGTGAAGACTTCATCATGCCTTGTGTGAAGGCACACGCCGTCTATGAGAATAAATATCTGTTGGGTACTTCGATGGCGAGACCTCTGATCGCCAAGAGGCTGGTGGAGATCGCCCGCAAGGAGGGTGCGACTGCCATCTGTCACGGAGCGACCGGAAAAGGAAATGACCAGATCCGTTTTGAACTGGGAATCAAGGCGCTGGCACCGGATCTGAAGATCATCGCTGCCTGGAGAAGTGATAAGTGGACATTGGATTCCCGCGAGTCGGAGATTGAGTACTGCCGTCAGCATGGCATCACGCTCCCGTTCTCGGCTGACTCGAGTTATAGTCGTGACCGGAACATCTGGCACATCTCCCATGAGGGGCTGGAGCTTGAGGATCCGGCTAACGCACCGAATTATGACCATCTTCTGGTACTTGGCGTAACGCCGGAGAAGGCACCGGAAGAGGGAGAGACCGTCACCATGACTTTTGAAAAGGGAGTTCCGACCTCGATCAACGGGAAAAAGATGAAGGTGGCAGATATCATCCGTGAGCTGAACAAGCTTGGTGGGAAGCATGGAATCGGTATCGTGGATATCGTAGAGAACCGTGTGGTAGGAATGAAGAGCCGCGGAGTGTATGAGACACCGGGCGGAACGATCCTGTATGAAGCACATCAGCAGCTGGAGGAGCTGATCCTTGATCGTGAGACGACGGATCTGAAGCTGGATATGGGGAACAAGCTGGCGCAGATCACCTATGAGGGTAAGTGGTTTACACCGCTTCGTGAGGCAGTATGTGCTTTTATCGACAAGACACAGGAGTATGTCACCGGAGAAGTGAAGTTCAAGCTTTATAAAGGAAATATCATCAAGCAGGGGACGACATCTCCGTATAGTCTTTATGATGAGGATATCGCTTCGTTTACGACGGGAGATCTGTATGATCACCACGATGCGGAAGGATTTATCAATCTTTTTGGATTGTCGACGAAGGTAAGAGCGCTGAAACTTGGGGATAAGAAATGATAGAACAAGGCTTGGAAGATTTTGAGAATATCGTTCCGATTGACGGCGGAGTGACCGCACCGAAGGATTTTCAGGCGTCCAGCACAGCGGCCGGAATCAAATACAAGGGACGCGAGGATATGGCGCTGGTTTACAGTGAATATCCCTGTGTGCTGGGGGCGACCTTTACGCAGAATGTGTTTGCGGCGGCACCGGTAATCTATGATCGGGAGATCTTGAAGAACGGTAATCCGGTTCACGCTGTCGTTTTGAATACGGGGATTGCCAATGCCGGTACCGGTTTACGGGGAAAGGAAACCAACCTTTTCATGGCGGCCGAGATGGCCAGGGAACTGAATGTTCGTCCGGATGAGGTTTTGACCTGCTCCACCGGCGTGATCGGTTTTCAGCTGAGCGAGGAGCCGATCTATGAAGGTGTGAAGAAGCTGAAGGAACGGTTGAATGACAGCCGTGAGAATGCCTTCCGTGCTGCCATGGCGATCATGACGACGGATACGGTTCAAAAAGAAGCCGCCTGCACCTTTGAGATTGACGGGAAGACGGTTACGATCGGTGGGATGACCAAGGGCTCCGGTATGATACATCCGGACATGGCCACGATGCTGTCGGTGACGACCACGGACGCAATGATCGATCAGTATGTGCTTCAGGAATTGACAAAAGAATCGGTGGACGACAGCTTCAACATGATTTCTGTCGATCGGGATACATCAACCAATGATACCTATCTGGTTCTTGCCAACGGCCGTTCCGGTGTAAAAATTGAAAAGGACACCAAAGCTTACGAAATCTTCCGGGAGGCGTTGCGATATGTTTGCATTTCTCTGGCGAAGCAGATGGCTGCTGACGGAGAGGGCGCGACTCGGATGATGGAGGTCATCGTGACCGGTGCCAAGACCCATGAGGATGCCAGGCAATTGGCCCGTTCCGTGACAGCATCGAATTTGGTTAAGGCCATGGTTTACGGTGCCGATGCCAACAGCGGCCGGATTCTGGATGCGCTGGGCTACGCCGGCGTGGAGTTTGATCCGGATGTGGTGGACGTGACATTTTTGCACGAGGGAGAGATGATGCTTCTGGTGCAGGATGGCGTCGTGTGTAAAATCGATGAGGATAAAGCGACGGAGTGGATGAAAGAGGATAAAGTAACGTTTCTGTGTGAGCTGAAACAGGGACGTGAAGGGGCTACCGCTTGGGGCTGTGATTTGACACATAACTACATCAAAATCAATGGTGACTACAGATCGTAGGGATGAGAAGAGGAGATTGCTATCATGGGACAGTCAATTGAGGAAGTTACCGGAAAGGCAGAGACCCTGATCGAAGCCTTGCCGTATATCCGGGATTTTAACGGAAAAAAAGTAGTGGTTAAATACGGTGGATCCGCGATGCTGGATTCGGATTTGCAGAAGTCTGTCATCAAGGATGTTGCTTTACTTAAGCTGGTGGGGATGCAGCCGGTTATCGTACATGGCGGCGGCAAGGAAATCAGCAAATGGTTGGGCTATATGGGCAAGGAAAGTGAGTTCGTAGACGGCCTGCGTGTTACAGACAAAGATACGATGGAAGTGGCCGAGATGGTCCTCAATAAAGTCAATAAATATCTGGTACAACAGATGGAGCGTGTCGGTGTCAAGGCGGCCGGAATCTGCGGAAAAGACGGCGGGATGCTGATGTGTGAAAAGAAGACCGTGAACGGCAAGGATATCGGCTATGTCGGTGAGGTGGTATCGGTCAATACAGAGTTGATCGATACATTGATTGAGAATGATTTTGTTCCGATCATCGCTCCGATCGGCATGGATGATCATTTTCATGCCTATAACATCAATGCGGATGAAGCGGCTTCCGCCGTGGCGAAGGCGATGCATGCGGAAAAGCTGGCGTTCATGACCGACATCGAAGGAGTTTGTCTGGATCCGGAGGATCCTTCCACACTGATTTCCGTTCTGTCATTGGAGGAGGCGGACAAGCTGATCGAGCAGGGCATCATCGGCGGTGGTATGATACCGAAGATCAAAAACTGTGTGGAGGCTGTGGAGCAGGGTGTGTCCAGAGTGCATATCCTGGATGGCCGACGGGAGCACTGTCTGTTGCTGGAGTTTTTCACCCGAAAGGGACTCGGTACCGCGATCATCGACAACAAGGTGAACCTGTATCCGCATGAGGAAGGAGCATATAATGCAGGATGAGATTGCAAAAATCGATGAACATCTGATTCATGCCTACAAACGGTATCCGGTTATTTTTGATCATGGAGAAGATGTTTATCTGTTTGATATTAAAGGAAAAAAATATTTGGATTTCGGAGGCGGAATTGCGGTTTGCGCATTGGGTTACAGCTGTGAACCGTATAAGGAAGCCCTGAAAAAACAGATTGATAAGGGAATTCATTTTTCGAATTATTTTTATTCGGAACCACTGCGGGAAGCGGCGGAAAATATCTGTGAAATCTCCGGAATGGACAAGGTGTTTTTTTGCAACAGCGGCTCCGAGGCTAACGAGGGAGCGCTGAAGCTGGCAAGAAAATATGCTATTCTGAACGGGCATGAACATCGCCATGAAATCGTCTCGATGGATAAGGCGTTTCACGGACGGAGCATGGGAGCCCTGTCGGTTACCGGTACGAAAAAATACCGCGAACCCTATGAACCGATGCTGGCCGGTGTCAGCTTCGCCACCTATAACGACTTGGATTCCGTGAAAGCGTTGGTGACGGACAACACGTATGCCATTATCGTGGAAGCTTTGCAGGGCGAGGGAGGAATTTATCCGGCCGAACCGGAATTCATCCGGGGAATTCGTGAAATCTGTGATGAAAATGATATCATCATGATCTGTGATGAGGTTCAGTGTGGCATGGGCCGATCCGGCAAAGCCTTTGCGTTTGAACACTACGGAATCCGCCCGGATATCATGACGATGGCGAAGGGGATCGGAGGCGGAATCACGGTCGGAGCTTTCGCGGCGCCGGCGAAAGTGGCAGATTGCATGGTACCGGGAGATCACGGAACCACGTTCGGCGGGAATCCGCTGTCAATGGCTGCCATCAATGCAACGATCGATCAGTTTAAAAAGCAAAATCTGATCGCGCATGTCGCCGAGATCGGAGAATATCTCGGTGAGAAGCTGCAAAGCCTGGTGGATGAAAAAGAAATCTGCGTATCTTCCCGTGGGTTGGGACTGATGCGGGGGCTGGAGTTGAGCGAACCGGCAGCGCCGTATGTATCGCGTGCGCTGGAAGAGGGGCTGGTGCTGATGGCGGCAGGGACCCATGTTATCCGGTTTGTTCCGCCGCTTGTGATCGAAAAGCAGCATGTGGACGAAATGATTGGGATTCTGAGAAGGGTTTTCTGAGCGGTTATCATGAAAATTTGATATTTAACGATTTACAGGGCAGTTTTCGGGCTGCCCTGTAATATTTTTTTAAAATATGTAAAAATTCTGTTGTATTTTCTTAAAATCGTTGTATAATATATGTGTGCATGCGCATCCTTTCCGACGAATAAGGGAGAAAAGCATGGACAAAAAGAAGAAATTTCAGGTCGTGATCATGGTTGCGGCTGTGTTTTTGTGTGGAATTTTGTATCTTGTTCTGGGAAACGGAACGTTATTTGATTCCAATGGTGATGAGAATCCCGGAGAAGGTGTTTTTACGGCAGGTGAGGTCGAAGCTCGACCGGAGGAGACGAAACAAGCGGAGGAACCGGACGGAAACCCCGGAAGTGACCGTGGACAGGAAGTATTTGTTTACGTTTGCGGCGCGGTGAAGAAACCTGGCGTTTATACGTTTGATCATAGTCCCCGGCTGGTGGAAGCCGTGGATAAAGCCGGTGGTCTGACCAAAAAGGCGGATCCCACGTCCATCAATATGGCTTCCCTTTTGGAGGACGGTGCGCAGGTTGTGATCTATGAGAAGGGAGAACCGGCAACCGGAAGCATCGGAGATGGGAACACATCCACCGGTGAGGAAGGCGGAACGTCGGACCGGGTCGATATCAACACAGCAGGACATGAAGAACTGACCACGATTCCGGGAATCGGAGATGCCAAGGCATCAGCGATTGAGGATTATCGAAAGGAACACGGACGATTTCAAAAGCCTGAGGATTTGATGCAGATATCCGGGATCAAACAGGGAATTTTTGACAGGATTAAGGATTATATCAGGGTCTGATTCATAGATAGATGGAGGGAACATGGCGAAGCGTGTTTTGGTTGTTGATGATGAAAAACTGATCGTGAAGGGAATTCGATTCAGTCTGGAGCAGGACGGCATGGAGGTGGATGCCGCTTATGACGGTGAAGAGGCGATCGAGGCCGTGAGAAAGAACACCTATGATGTGATTCTGCTCGATGTGATGCTTCCGAAGATGACCGGGTTTGAGGTTTGCCAGCAGATCCGTGAGTTTTCCGAGGTTCCGATTATCATGCTGACAGCCAAAGGGGATGATATGGACAAGATCCTGGGGTTGGAATACGGTGCGGATGATTATATAACCAAACCCTTCAATATCCTTGAGGTGAAGGCTCGCATCAAGGCAATTATCCGCCGCAGCGGAAAGAAGGAGTCGGTAGAGGAAGCGGTCAATACCGTTGCTGATTATGATGGACTTCGGGTGGATATCGACGGCCGTCTGGTGTTTATCGATAACAACGAAGTGAATCTGACAGCGAAGGAGTTTGAGCTGTTGGAACTCCTGATGAAGCACAGCGGAAAGGTCTACTCGAGAGAACAGCTTTTGGATGAGATTTGGGGCAAATCTTATCCGGGAGGGGTACGTACGGTGGATGTTCATATCCGTCGTCTGAGAGAGAAGATCGAGAAGAGTCCGAGTGAGCCTAAATACATTCATACCAAATGGGGTGTTGGTTATTATTTCAAAGGTTAAAAATGCATTCAGAAAACTAAAAAGTCTTCGATTCCAAAGTCTTGTTGTGCTGGTGTTTATCGGCGTTTTGCCTTTGGTTCTGTTTTCATTAATTCTTTTAAATTCCTATCGTTCCAGAGCGATCACTCAGCAGACCACGCGTATTCAGACGCGAGGGGCTGTGTTGTGCAATCTGGTGACATCCTCTGCTTTTTTTACGAATGATATGACAAAAGAAGTAGACTCCGAATTAACTCAGATAGCGGATATCTATGACGGACGGATCATGGTGGTAAACAACGGCATGATCGTTCTTCGTGATACCTATGGTTTGGAAGAAGGAAAGACACTGTTGATTGATGAGGTTCCGCCTGTTTTGGATGGTCATCAGCCTTCGGTAACCACTGTTCAGGAGGAGCACATACTGGTAGTTATGCCGGTGTATCAGGCGGATCAGTCTACCATCGGCGGAGCGGTGGTGATGAATTTTTCCCTGGGCGAGGTGTATCGGATGTATCGGGGAATCCGTACGATTCTTCTTACGATGCTTCTGTGTCTGGGTGTTATTATCACTGTAATTGCAGCGTTGTATTCTGCCCAGGTGGTGAGACCGATCGGTGATGTGACCGGTCAGGTTCGTAAAATCACCGAAGGGGATTTTTCCGAGCAGATGAACCTTACCGGATTTCAAGAGGTGGAAAACCTGTCCAATGAGTTTAACCATATGCTTTCGGATTTGCAGAATCTGGAGGATGCCAGACAGGAGTTCGTTTCCAATGTGTCTCATGAGTTGAAAACACCGATCACTTCCATGAAAGTTCTGGCGGAATCACTGACGGAACAGGAAGATCTTCCGGTGGAATTGTATCAGGAATTCATGCAGGATATCGGTAACGAACTGGATCGTATGAATCAGATTATCAACGACCTTCTGTCCCTGGTAAAAATGGATCGGACGGCAGGGATACAGGTGGTTATTACAGAAGTCAATGTAAACGAGTTTATAGAGAAACTTTTGAAGCAGCTACAGCCTATCGCGGACAAGAGAAATATCGATATTATTTTTGAAAGTGTTCGTCCTGTTGTGGCTCAGATTGATGAAGTAAAGCTTTCCATGGCGTTTCGTAATTTGATTGAAAACGCGATTAAATATAATTATGATGACGGATGGGTAAGAGTCAGTCTGAACGCGGATCATAAGTTTTTCTTTTTGAAGGTTTCGGATTCAGGAGAAGGAATTCCCGAAGAACTTCAGGATCATATTTTTGAACGGTTTTATCGGGTGGATAAAGCCAGAGCAAGGGAAACCGGCGGATCCGGTCTGGGACTTGCGATTACCAGAAGTGCGATATTGCTTCATCACGGTTCCATCAAGGTTCACAGTGTGGAACAGCAGGGGACAACGTTCAATGTCAGGATTCCTCTGACTTATGTTGAGTAGTTATTCTGAGTTTCGGAAAGGAGGATCGGTATGGGATTATTTTTCAAAAATAATAACAGAATAATTCGCGTCGTATCGATGCTTCTTTTGGCTATGCTGATATCCGGGTGCGGAGAAAACTCGGATAATTCCGGGCGTGTTTATAAGGTGTATTATCTGGATAATAATAACGAAAAACTGATTGCCGAGGATTATGTAGTATCGGCAGAGGCCAAGGGAGTTGTTCCCGTAGCGGAGGAGCTGATCCATGCGCTGGAGAAAAACGGAGAAAAGGATCGCCTGAACAACCCGATCGAACCGGATATCGAATTCGATGAGATGAGTTTTAAGGATAAACAGCTGTCCCTGTTTTTTACCGGTGCCTATTATAACAAAGAAGGATTGACAGAGGTGCTGTCCCGAGCTGCCATCGTCAAAACCATGTGTCAGCTGAAGGAAGTGGAGAAGGTGGAGTTTTTTGTTGAGGATCAGCCGCTGATGGTGAGAGGAGAAGGCATCGGTCAGATGGATGAATCTACCTTCGTGGATAATCTCGGTAATGAAGGGGAACCGCAAAGCCGCATGGTGAAGTTGTATTTTTCCGATTCCTCCGGAAGCAAGCTGGTGCCGGTGGATACGAAAGTGACTTATCCCGCAGCGGAAAAACTGGCCAAGCTTCTGGTAGAGTGTCTGATTGCCGGACCGGAGGCGGTGACGGACCAGGATGTCAGTCATTTGCTTCGTACGGTACCAAAGGGAACTATTTTAAACAGTGTTACGATAAGGGATAATATATGTTATTTGGATTTCAGCCGTGAGTTTGCGGAGTTGCTTCCAAATGTAACCAGTGATGTGATCGTATATTCGATCGTGGATACATTGTGCGAGCTTCCCAGTATCTCACGTGTACAGTTTACGATAAACAGTGGTGTGAGGGAACGCTATGGGGAAACAACTGATTTTAATAAAGCGATGGAAAGGAATTTGGATATCATAGACTGACGGCTGACTTCCGGAAGGGAGTTATGTTGAGGGTAAAAAGGCCGTTATGTGTGCTGTTGGTTCTTCTGACAGCAGGCATCCTTTTATTCTATCATGGAGATTCGCGCGGACCGGATCCCATGGATATCGATGAGGTCACTTTGGTCGGAGAGATTTGTGATCTGTCCGGTATGGATGATAATCTTTCCCTGATGATCGGGGATGTGTTGACGGAGACAGGAGAAAGCCTACCGAACAAGGTAAAAGTATACGCAGGAAAACAATACGGGAGGGATGAGAAAGCCTGCTCATTTCGGGATTTGAATATCGGATCGGTTGTCCGGCTGAGCGGTTCACTGGAAGGCTTTCGCCGTCCCGGAAATCCCGGACAATTCGATGAATACGCATACAATCAGTCCCAGGGGATCGAGGCTCGCATGTTCGCGAAGGAGGTCTCGGTGGTTCGGGATAATCCGGATCGGATTGCGATGGGATTGTATCACATTCGGAGTTTTTTTTATCATATTTTTTTTGAACTTCTTCCGGAAAAAGAAGCCGGTATCCTGGCAGCGATGGTTCTGGGAGAAAAATCCGGTCTGGAAGAGGAGACGAAGGAGCTGTTCCGGGAGAACGGGATCGCGCATATCCTGGCGATATCCGGTCTTCATATCTCATTGATCGGCATGGGACTTTTTGCTTTTTTGAGAAAGTTCATCATGCCGATGAGCTGGGCGGTTTTAGTTACCGGGATTGTTCTATTTCTGTATGGTTTGCTGATCGGATTTCCGTTGGCGACGAGAAGAGCGGTTATCATGACCTTGCTGGTTTTGATGGCCAGACTTCTGGGAGAAAGGTATGACAGGCTGAATGCACTGGCACTGGCGGCTATCGTGGAACTGGTGACGCATCCGGCTTCCCTGGGGCAATCCGGGTTTCTCTTATCCTACGGAACCGTTTTGGGGATTATCCTGTTTGTCGGAGAACTGGAACGGATTTCCATAGGGAAAAAGGATTCTGTCGGAGATAAACTACTCCGTGTTTCGGCCGGGAGTATCGGTGTTTTTCTGGTGACCCTTCCGATCCTGGTGCAGTGTTATCATGAGGTGGCGGTATTCTCCGTTCCGGTTAATGTGGTTTTGCTTCCCTTGATGAGTTATTTGCTGGGAGTGGCTCTGCTGGGTGGGGGTGCAGCGTTCGTTTCTGTGACGATCGGAAGATTTTTCCTGGGAACAGCCTTTGGGATTTTAACGTTGTATCAGAGGATCTGTCAGTGGATATCTCAGATCCCGTGGCATTCGGTCATCATCGGTCAGAGAAGTACGGGAGGAGTAATCCTGTATTATCTGGGACTGAGTTTCGTTGTATTTTTACTGAAGAGGAAACGTGTTACCGGGAAACATTTTGTTCCGTGGTTTCCCGATTCGGGATTGATGAAACCTCTTACGTTGGTCGGAGTGACGGCGCTGAATCTTGTGCTTTTTCTGGTGCCGGTAACGTCGGGGCCGGGGCAGGTTTTTCCGAGTCTGGCAAGGCCAGGTTTGACCATCACCAATCTGGATGTGGGGCAGGGTGACTGTACCTGTATCCGGTTTCCGGACGGAAGAACGGTTCTTATCGACGGTGGCAGCACGGATGTAAAAGAGGTTGCTAAGTATCGGATCGTGCCCTATCTGAAATATATGGGGATCGATACGATCGATATGATGGTGGTTACGCACAGTGACGAGGATCATGTGAACGGGCTGGAGGAGATTCTGACAAAGGACGGTCATTTCGGCCTTCGTGTCGGATCGGTTGTTCTTCCGGAGGTTGACGATCCGGACGATAATTATATTCAGTTGGAGCATGAGGTGAGACAGGCCGGGGTGGAAATATCCTATGTGAAAGCAGGGAATGAGATGACGCTGTCGGGGGCACGACTGACCTGTTTGCATCCGTCCGAGGGATACAACTGGGAAGATGTCAATGATTATTCCACCGTGTTGGAGCTCTCGTATGGATCGTTCCGGGGACTGTTTACCGGTGATCTGGGGTTTCACGGTGAGGAAAGCCTGACGGAGGAGCCGGGCAGATGCGGGTTGTCTCTGGAGGATGTGGATTATCTGAAGGTGGGGCATCACGGGTCGAAAAACTCCAGCTCGGAATCATTTTTATCGAAGATCCGTCCGGAGATTGCCGTGGCTTCGGCCGGGGAGGGGAATCGGTATCATCATCCGTCATCGGAGGCGGTGGATCGTCTGGAGACAGCCGGAGCAGCCTTTTACTGCACGATCGATAGCGGAGCCGTGACGACATGGACGGATGGAACACAGATCCGGGTGTCGGAATACAAAACTGTAGAGGAGCGGTGATCCATGTATCAGTTGGATAAGGAACTACAATTGAATAAGTTTCATCGGTTCCATCTGTTATGCGGGGAAGAACTGTATCTGGTCCGGGCGTATCGACGGGCCTTGGTGCAGAAGCTGTCGGCCGGGGAGGATGATATGAACTGTCTGATCCGCTACGGAGAAGAAGCGGATATGGAAGAGATGGCGGATTTCGGCATGCTCAGTCCGTTCATGGCGGAGAGAAGGCTGATCGTCATCATCGACTCCGCATGGTTTTCCGGTGGAGAACGGGAGAGTGTCAAATCCGGAAATGATCGTTTGATCGAGTTGTTGGGAAACCTCCCGGAGACAACGAGCGTGATCTTTGCCGAGCGAAGCGTGAACAAAAAAAACGGACGCTATGCATTTTTCTCCGGAAAGTTGAAATCCGAGTCGTCGGAGCTCACGACGAAGAACATGCTGGTAACTGAGTTCAAAAAGCTGAGTGGGATCGATCTGATCAACTGGATCGCCGGATATGCGGCAAGATCCGATACCAAGATTACAAAAAAGGCCGCACATATGCTTCCGGAGCGGCTTGGAAACGATATGTTTATCCTTTCGCAGGAGCTGGATAAGCTGATCGGCTATTGTGCGGGGAAAAAGCAGATCCGCGAGGAGGATATCGAAGCGATCACAGGAGGGGTGGTTTCTACCAGAGTGTATGAGATGGTGGATGCCGTTTCTGCCGGAAATACAGACCGGGCACTGCAGCTGTATCAGAATCTCATTTATAATAAGGAAAGCGTTGATGAGATCATGCGTAGTCTCGGCCGTCAGTTTGACACGCTTTACCGCCTGAAAAGCTTTGAGGGGAGCGGAATTCCCATGGATGACATCGCGAAGAGGGTCGGAATGCCCGACGCGATCCGCTGGAAGGCGGGGTCCTTTATGAAAACAGCCGCGAAATTCCGGTATGAAAAGCTTGAAAACCTCGTGAATTACTGGGCTGAGCTGGATGAACAGGTGAAAACAATCGGATTGAACCGACAGGTGGCTACCGAACTCTTTTTAATTCAGGCATTGACAAATTGAGATTTTCGTGGTTTAATCTAGTATGTGGCTTTTCTGAAGCTATACGGAGACGTATCGAAGTGGTCATAACGAGCTCGACTCGAAATCGAGTTGCCTTCACGGGCACGTGGGTTCGAATCCCACCGTCTCCGTTTTTTTCTGTTAATCAGACGACAGATTTGGGGAAAGTTGTTTCGGTGGTTTAGGTAGGAGAAGTTTTGTTATGAGCAAGGGGACGAAGATCGCATTGATCATAGCGGCCATATCGCTGGTTTTGGCGTGTGTCGCTGTTTTTATCATTGCCAATAATTTCTTTATGGGTCGTTTCCCGGCCAGCTCAACCATCATCGGAGGAACGGAAGTGTCCGGCAAAACCGTATCGGAAGCGGTTGTGGAGATGAATGCTTCTGAAAGCCTTCTGATCAAGGTAAACAAAGCCGGTACCGATTATACGATTCCCATCGGTAATTGCGTCACCAGGATGTCTGAAGGTGAGCAGGTTGAGGAGGCCAAGTCTGAAATCTCGTTTTTTTCCTATCTTTTTCATACCAAGGTTGTAAAAGTTCTGAAACCATCTACCGTTTCTATCGATGATGCCCAGCTGAAATCGGTGATTGAAACCACGCTTCCGGCAGCGAAGTATGCTACGTCGGACGCGTATTTTGACAGTGACTGGAACCTGATCGCCGAGGTTCAGGGAGACGATATCAACTATGATGAGTTTTTGAGCCGGATCAAGACGGATTTGGAAGAGGGCGCCGAGCTGAATTACAAAGCGGAGGATTTTTATTTTCATCCCACGGTGAAGGCCGAGGATAAAAACATGCAGAAGGTGCAGAAGAAGGTTCAGAAGTATAAGTCGATGAGCATCACCTTCACCTTCGGCCCTTATAAGAAGGAAGTGATCACCAGTGAGAAGATCTGCAGTAATCTGGTGTTGAAAAAGAAAAAACTGAAGCTGAAGACCGATTGGGTACAGCCTTTTGTTCACCGGATGGCAACCAAGTACAACACACTGGGAACCACGCGAACGTTTAAGTCAACGTTGGATGGTGAGATCAGGGTGAGCGGCGGATCGATGGGGTGGTCGATGGATGAGGCAAAAACCCTGTACAACCTGAACCGTGCCTTGAAAAAGATGAAAACGGTTTCCATGGAGCCGGTATACACAAGCAGGGGTGTTACCTTCGGCAAAAATAATGACATCGGAAAATCCTATGTCGAGGTTTCAATCCAGAGACAGCATGTGTGGGTATACAAAAAGGGACAGCTGGTTATGGATACGGACTGTGTTACCGGTGTTCCTAATGCCGAGCGAATGACACATACCGGAATATATAAGATCTATGCTATGCAGAAGGATCGTTATCTGGGTACCTATGAGGTTCAGGGGTATCATACCCATGTAAACTACTTCATGCCGTTTAACGGTGGGGAGGGACTTCATGACGCCACCTGGAGGAGTAGTTTCGGAGGAACAATTTATCGTTCCAGCGGATCGCATGGTTGTGTCAACCTTCCGCCGGCTATGGCTGAGAAGATGTTCGGTCTTCTCTATGTCGGCATGCCGGTTGTTGTGTATGATCTCGGTGCATAGGGGGATTCGATCGATGAAAAAGATATCTGTTGTAATCCCTGTTTATAATGAAGAAGAATCCATCGTTCATTCTGTCGATGTGGTTATGGGAGTTTTGGAAAATATCCAATACGATTATGAAATCGTACTTGTGAATGACGGATCAACGGACCGGACATGGGATGCGGTTACGGAAGCGCATGAAAAGTATAAAAACAGGGTGAAAGCCGTTTCCTTCACCAGAAACTTCGGAAAAGAGGCGGCACTGATCGCGGGTTTGGAATACGCATCCGGGGATGCCGTCATCACCATCGATGCGGATTTACAGCATCCTCCCGATAAAATCCCGGAATTTCTGGAAAAATGGGAGGACGGATATAAAATCGTCGAAGGAAGAAAAGAGGATCGTGGCAAGGAGAATGTGTTCAAAAGAGGCTTTTCTCACCTGTTTTATCGGATGATGACCAAAGCGATCGGTGAGGATGTGTCGGATTACAGTGATTATAAACTGGTCGATCGGGAAGTGGTCGATACGATCCTACGGTTGCCGGAGCGACAGATGTTTTACCGTGCGATAACATCCTGGAGTGGATTTGAAGCGGGAACGGTTTCCTATGTTGTCGAAGAAAGACAATTCGGAAAATCCAAATGGAAAGGCTCCCAGCTGATTCGGTATGCGATCAAAAATATCACCTCATATACTTCGTCACCGCTTCAGATTACAACCTTTTTAAGTATCGTGTTTTTCCTGTTCGGTTTGATCATCGGCGGAAAGGCACTCTATGACTGGATTGTGGGAAATGCTGTCAGTGGTTTCACAACGGTGATCTTGCTTTTGCTGATAACAGGAAGTTGTATTTTGTTTGCGCTCGGTCTGATCGGTTATTATTTATCCAAATTGTACGAAGAGGTCAGGCACCGTCCGCGATACGTGGTTGGCAAAACAATCGAAGAGGAAGAAACAAAACCGGAAGATAAAAATAACGGATGAATCACCATGGATCAGGTAATTCATCCGTTTTATTTTTAATCCGGAAAAACTCAGACATACGGGGCGAGCACTTCGCCGATGGAGTCGTGGATAACGAGATCGGCAGCCGAATCCCGTGAAGTGGAATCCCGATTGATCAAAACCAGTTTGTTTCCGTGATAATAGTCGATAAGACCGGCGGCGGGATAAACCACCAGGGAGGTTCCTCCGATGATGAGCATATCGGCATTTCTCAGATGCTCCACGGAACGTTGCAGGATCCTTTGATCCAGGCCCTCTTCATAGAGTACTACATCCGGTTTAATGATTTTGTGACAGTCATCACAGTAGGGCACTTTTTCAGCGTCGACTTTTTCCACAACTTCTTCCGCGGAATACGATTTTCCGCAGCTCATACAGTAGTTTCGGAGAACGGAACCATGTAATTCGAGAACCTCTTCAGAACCGGCTTTTTGGTGGAGACCATCAATATTCTGTGTGATGACAGCCTTGAGTTTTCCTTTTTTTTCCAGAGAGGCCAGTGCTTTGTGAGCGTTGTTAGGTTCGGCATCCGGCGCTAACACTTTATTTCGGTAGAAACGAAAGAACTCTTCCGGCTCTTGCATGAAAAAGCTGTGGGACAGCATGGTTTCCGGCGGGTATTTGTATTGCTGATTATACAGACCGTCCACGCTGCGGAAGTCCGGAATGCCACTTTCCGTCGATACGCCGGCGCCACCGAAAAAAACAATGTAATTGCTTTCTTCAATCCATTTGGTCAACTGTTCATTTTCTTTCATTTGATCACTACCTCCTTTGTATTTTTGTTATCGAAAAACTTCATAAGAATCCGCCTGAGTTTTTTGAGCAGCTTCTTTTTTTTATTTTTATCCCGGTTCGGTTCATCCGAACTGATAAACGTATCACCGAGAGCAAACAGCGTACCGCTGTCATTGGAGTAATACAGTGTTCCGTCAGAACCGCAGACGAGATTGGCCAGGCAGTACTGTTTGTCCCGATACGGAGTAAACAATGTCTGTATCCTGGGTACTATCGAAGAATCGTCATCGGTAATCATATATGCGGAACCGGAATTTTCATTGATCGTAAAAAAAATGTTTCGCTCCCGGCCGATACCCGTCGGAACGATCAATGGACAGGATTTGATATCTCCGCGTATGGTTTTTCCGATGAGAAAGCGAAGATGGAGTGAATCGGTATCAAAAGCAGCGATCGAGGCATATCCATTGACGGAACATCCGAAATAAATCGTGTTTCCATAGCGGGCAGGAGTAGAAGTACATACGATAGATGTATTTGGGAAAATGGGAATCCGGTCAACACCGGAGACTGTTCCGTTTTCCGACAGTTGTACGCGAATCAGTATTCCGTCCTTCGAAACGGTAAACAGGTTATCACCGTTTTCGTCGGCGCATAGTCCGCATCGAAGCTGTTTCCCCTCCGTAAGTGACTTGGTTTCATAAACCTTTTCGGTGGCAGGATCGTGTGAGACCAGTGTTCCGTCCTCCGATGTGAAAAACACCCGTCCGTGTGATGAAACCGATTTTGTCCAATAGAATCCTACCGGATGCAGCGTATCCCGGTAACTCCAAACCGTATGTCCGTCGGCGGGATCGATACAGAAAAATGTGCCGTCGGAAGCGACATCATGGTCTGTTGCCTCGTGACCGGTCGGACACCAGGTGCCGGCATACAGATATCCCCCCAGAAAACTCAGTCTCCCCAAGGTTTGACAGGAGTTTACACCGGAAGGCAGATGCGGCTCACCGGTCCACCGGATACTGTGAGAGCGGATATCGACGCACTGCAAAACACCGTCGGACAGAGGAATATAGAGTGAGTCACCATCCAGGATCGGATCGCATACCGAGTTCATCCGTTTTGCCAGATCAATCTGCCACTGGATCGTTCCCTTTTTCCGATCAAGCTCATATAAGGTGTCCTTGTTGACAACGTATACGCTGCTACCTGTTACGACCGGAGTGGATGTCATTGATGTCCCCATAAAATACGGATCGGAAAAATGAGCTGTCCAAAGTGCTCCGGTCATGGATGGTTCGTAGCTCACGGCGATGGATTCCAAAGCGGAGGAACACATCAACAGGGCTAAAAAGCAGCAGAGTAGGGTTCGTATAATTCTGTGTTTCATGGATCTCCTTTTTACCTTTTCATTTTATGATCTTATTTTATCATATTTATCCGGCAGTTGCAACCGGCGGGGTTGCATTTTTCATATCGTTAAGGTATACTACAATGAGTTGCCGGTAATGATTAACGAAAATGTGGGAGGATACGTGTGCAAAAGATCGGAGAAAGGTTTCATGGACTGAGTATATTGATTTACTTCGTCATCGGGTTTGCAGGGTTGATTTTGTCGGCTCACCCGATTCTTTCGGCCTGTTCTTTTGCTCTGTTGATTGCCGTGGAGATGATCGATACCGGGTTTGTCCGGACATTGAAAACGCTTCGGTTCGGACTTTCGGTGGGAATACTGATCGTTCTTATCAATCTCCTGGTAAACCGGCGCGGGCCGACGATACTGTGGAGATGGGATGATTTTTATATAACAAAGGAGTCTTTGTTTTCCGGATTGCAGATGGCGTTTCTCTTATTATGCTGCATGAGATTATTTTTACAATTCAGTCGAAGAATGACCGATGAAAAAGTGATGGCTTTGCTGGCGGGACGTTTGCCGGGGGTGGCCTTGCTATTTTGTATGATCCTGAG
Source organism: Eubacterium sp. (assembly GCA_017540125.1). GTDB lineage: Bacteria > Bacillota > Clostridia > Lachnospirales > Lachnospiraceae > Eubacterium_F. The sequence goes on along the minus strand of JAFYBS010000026.1, from coordinate 20,711 downwards.
ATTGGTTCCCGATGTGCGGAGGAAGGCACTGAGACTAAAAAAGCTGCACGGACGCGGAAGTCGCATCTGGCGTACTCTTGTCACCATGACACTGGAGGATGGCGTGATCCGAAGCATCTCCATGCGGGACAGGGGCTATGAGAGAGCGGATCGAAGGAATAGTTTTTATCGTCGTCATTTATGTGTCCGGGATTATATCCTGATCATCGGATCGATTGTATGGTTGGGCGGAATGATCTATTTGAAATCATCCGGAGTGGTTTCTGCCAGGTTTTTCCCGACTATCTCCCTCCATTCGCTTCCGTGGATTGTGATTGTTGTTTGGTGTGTATTCTACGGAGCTTTCATTCTGTTGTGGGGAAGGGAGGTGATTGCTTGGCGTATATCGAAGCAAAGGGATATCGATACACCTATGAAGGGGGCGAACGTCCTGCGTTAGTTGTGGATTCCCTTTCCATCGAAAAAGGTGAGCTGGTGCTGGTGATCGGTCCGTCCGGAGGCGGAAAGACGACGTTGCTCCGCCGTATCGCGGAGGAAACCGGATTACGCGGGGAAAGTGTGGGAACGATGGAGGTGAACGCCGATCGCTTCGGGTATGTCTGGCAGGATCCATCGGCACAGCTGGTATGCCACCGGGTGGAAGCGGAAATCGTATTTGGTATGGAAAACCATGGGTTTTCCGTGGCGGATATGGAGAGGCGGCTGGCTGAGGTAGTGACATTTTTCGGGATAGAGCATCTGGTTCACAGGGAAGTAAACGGGTTGAGTGCCGGAGAAAAACAGACAGTGAATATCGCCGGTGCCGTCGCAGGGATTCCTGAGCTGCTCTTGCTGGACGAGCCGACAAGTTCACTGGATCCCATGTCGGCGGAACAGTTGGCGGGACTGGTTCGAAAAATCCATCGGGAGTTGGGAATGACGGTAATCGTATCAGAACAGCGACCGGAGCTGTTTTTTGAGATGGCCGACCGGATTCTCGTTCTGCAGGAAGGACATTTGATTTTTGACGGTGGTTATCGGTCTATGCCGGAGTCCGTTACAGGAGCGGAGTATCTGCAGGCTTCCGTCAGGATCGCTCTTCAAAACGGGGCTTCTCCGGAGGATGTGATGGATACGGTATCCCGTCGGACCTGGTGGAAAAATCATGAGGATATTATCTGCGGGGAAGCCGATGACGCGCATCCGACGCATGAAACACGTGAAAAGGGTTCCCATAAGTTCGCGGATAATGGGAAAGATACACGGATTCAGCTAAAGAAAGTTTGTTTCAGCTATCATAGAGAGGATCCGGATGTTCTCCGGGAGTGCAGTTTTGATGTCGGAGATGGGATCACGGCGCTGGTGGGAGGCAACGGAAGCGGAAAAACGACTCTGGCCGAAGTTATCGCAGGATACAACCGGCCTTATCGGGGAAAGGTCATCGGAAGACCGGACAGAATTGCCTATCTGCCTGCAGAGCCGGAGCTGCTGTTTGTCGATGAGCCTTTTGACGGGAGCGGAGGAGAGAAGGAATGGCACGGAATTGAACTGGTTCTTTTAAAAGAAGCCGAGTTGTATATTCTGGATGAACCGACGAAGGGGCTAGATCCTGAACGAAAGAAAAATCTGGCCGGAAGATTGCGGGGACTTGCCGATGCCGGAAAACAGGTTTTGCTCGTGACTCATGATATCGAGTTCGCGGCCGGTGTTGCCGATACTATGGCTATGATGTACGACGGAAGGATCGTTGCATGCGAAGACAAAAAGAGTTTTCTCAAAGGAAATATGTTTTATACCACGGAGTTACAGCGATTGTTATCCTGGGGCTGATCCTGTACGGAGCACTGGTACTGAAGGGTGAGCATTATTATCTAATCAGTATCGGTGTTTTGCTGACCGGACTGTTAGGCGAAGTTCTGGCCTTCGAATCGGCAAAGCACGGGACGGGACTGCTTACCTGTATTGCGGTTTTTGTTGTTTTGGCGGTACTGTCCAGAATTTTGCTGGCGCCTTTTCCTCAGATCAAACCGGTGGCTGCGGTCGTGATCCTGTCCGGTATAGCGCTGGGAAAGGAAAGCGGCTTCATGGTGGGGATGCTTACGATGTTTCTGTCTAATTTTTACTTCATGCAGGGAGCATGGACACCGTTTCAGATGTTTGCGATGGGACTGGTGGGGTATTTTCCGGGGATATTTTTTTATAATAAAACAGCGACGACGCCCCGGATGATCGCGGTTTCGGTCTATGGTTTTGTCTCGGTTCTGTTTTTATACGGGGGGATTGTCGATATCAATACGGTGTTTTTTACGTTGGGAGAGGACCCGACAGCAAGCGGTGTATGGACGGTTTATCTGGCCGGACTTCCGTTTGATCTGATTTTTGCCGGAGCAACGGCGGTGTTTCTCCTGCTTTTGTACCGACCTGTGATGAAGATATGGCTGCGCATCTACAGAAAATATGAATTGTGTTGAGGATAGGTTTCTCCTTAGTGGTTATGAAAACCACTTTATGTGGTTTGACATATGATTGATAATACGATATGATGTTTCTGTTTGAAAAAGAATAGGAAAACAGAAAGCAGGAGAAATAAAATGAGTGTAGCTATCATCACTGACAGCAACAGCGGAATCACGCAGTCACAGGCAAAAGAACTGGGGATTTGTGTCGTTCCCATGCCGTTTTATATCAATGAAGAGGTTTATTATGAAGATATCACCATGACTCAGGAGGAGTTTTTCCGATATCTGGAGCAGAAGGTGGATGTGAAAACCTCGCAACCAACCCCGGACAGCCTGATGGAAACCTGGCGTAACGCTTTAAAAGAGCACGATGAAGTTGTCTATATTCCCATGTCCAGCGGCCTCAGCAGTTCCTGTGCATCAGCGGCTATGCTGGCGGAGGAAGACGGGTTTGAAGGAAAGGTTTTTGTTGTCGACAATCAAAGGATTTCTGTCACGCAACGACAGTCAACCATGGATGCGATAGCACTGGCATCGAAAGGGTTTGACGGAGGTGCCATCCGGGATATCCTTCTTCGTGAAAAAATGGAATCCAGCATCTATATCATGATGGATACGTTGTTCTATCTGAAAAAGGGAGGCAGGATCACTCCGGCAGCCGCTGCGATCGGTACATTGTTGAAAATTCGTCCGGTTTTACAGATTCAGGGAGAGAAGCTGGATGCCTATACAAAAGTTAAAACAGTGAAACAGGGAAAGCAGGCTATGATCAAGGCCATTCGAAAGGATATGGAGGTCCGTTTCGGTGATGCGGAGGGGAAGAATTGCCATCTGGCGATCGCTTATACGGACGGGTCGGATGTGGAGCTTTTCAAACAGGAGGTTATGGAAGAGTTCCCGGATCATGAGTTGCAGGTAGATCCGCTGTCGCTCAGCGTTGCCTGTCATATCGGACCGGGTGCCCTGGCGCTTGCGATATCAAAAGAGGTGCCGGAAATTGATGGTTAGCATTGAGCCGTGAGACAGGGTTACGTATTTTACACACTTACACACAAAAAAAGACACATCCAAGGGATGTGTCTTTTCTTATACGTATTATTATTTGGAAGAACCGGATGAACTGAAAGCGTCATCACCTGTGTCAGCGCTCTCGTCGTCATCATCAAAATCGTCCTCAAAATCATCATAATCAAAATCAGCATCGAAGTCAGCGTATTTCGGATTCATATAGCGATATACGGCATATGCGATAACAGCAACGGTCGTCACAGCTCCGACGATCAAAAGGATCAAGATGATCGGATGATGCTTCTTCTCCTCCTCCTGCCTGCGGATTTTACGAACTAATTCGTTTGCCAATACGGCGGATTTGATTTCTCCAATTTTTTCTCCCATGGTATACCGTCCTTTCATGTTTGATTTCACGAATTAAAACCTCTCGGTCTCATCACTGTTACCATTCTATCACAAAAAAAACAAAATTTCCACACTTTTTTTATTTTTTTTCAAAAATGGACAAGAATTTATGCTTTCGTCAGTCGGGCGAAGGTGGATTTGAGTTTTCTGGGGCCGAAATCCTCGAAATCCACGGTTACGATGTACTCGTTTCCTTTGTCTTCCATGGCTGTTACCGTTCCCAAACCGAATTTGGAATGCTCCACCGTGTCTCCCACCGTGTAATCGGGTGTTTCGCCGGATCTGCCGCCGGATGAAACGGCAGAAGAGGAGCCAAAGCCCTTGCTGATATAGGGGTTATCAGAAAACAAATTGTTTTTTTTGCTTCCGGAAGAAAAGCCCTGTGTCGTTGTTTTTTGTTTCGGGGTCACGCCGGTTTTTCCTGCATATTCCGATCGGGCAGAATACGGCGCGGCGCCTCCGGTCTGTCGGATCAGATAGCGGGGAATCTCTCGAATAAAGCGGGAGGGACGGTTAAACTCGGTTTGTCCGTTTCTCATACGCTGGTTGGCACCGGTCAGCGTGAGAATTTGCTTCGCACGGGTGATGCCCACGTAACACAGACGCCGTTCTTCCTCCATTTCTTCTTCGTCGTCACCGAATACAGCAGCTCCGCCGGGGAAAACTCCTTCCTCCATACCGACGATGTATACGTAAGGAAATTCCAACCCTTTGGAGCCATGCAACGTCATCAAAAGTACCTGGTCCGCATTCATATCCACGGTGTCGATATCTGCCACCAGTGAGATATCTTCCAGCAGCCCGTCCAGAGAGGGAGACTCGTTGTCTTCTTCATACTGGGCGACTTTGTTGATCAGGGATTCGATGTTTTCGATCCTGGCTTCTGCCTCCGGTGTTTCTTCCGCTTCCAAATCCCGTACGTAGCCGGTTTCATCGATGATGCCGCGAAGAAGATCCTCGAGAGAATACCCGTTGACGCAGGATTTGGCACCGGTTTCGGGATCGGGGATCAGCATTTCACGGAAACCTTCGATTAGGGATACAAAAGAGGAGATTCCGTTCATACTGCGGCCGATTCCGGAGATTTCCCCGGCACGCCGAAGAGCGTCATAGAAGGAGATTCCGTTTTCCGCGGCAAATGCGGCTATTTTTCCGATGGAGGTGTCACCGATCCCACGGCGTGGAACGTTGATAATCCTTCGTATTGCGACATCATCGGAGTCGTTGCTGATTGTTTTCAGGTAACACAGTAGGTCTTTGATTTCCTTCCGGGCATAGAAATTGACCGCACCGATAATTCGATAGGGAATGCCTTCATAAACAAGCTTTTCCTCAAAAATCCGGGATTGAGCGTTAGCCCGGTACAGGATGGCAAAATCAGAATACGAGGCGCCGTCCTCACGGATCCTTTTCCGTATGTCTCCGGCTACTCCGGCAGCCTCCTCATAGTCGGTGTCGAAACGGGCATAGATGACAGGGGAACCTTCCTCCGCTTCGGTCCATAGGGTTTTATCCTTTCGGTTGATGTTATTCTTTATCATTTCCGATGCCGCGGCAAGGATGTTTTTGGTGGAACGGTAATTCTGCTCCAGACGGATGACCTTTGCTTCCGGGAAAACCTTCTCAAAGTTGAGGATGTTGTAGATATTAGCTCCCCGAAATTTATAGATCGACTGATCATCGTCTCCGACGACACAGAGATTTTTATATCGATCGGCCAACAGGGCCAGAAGACGGAACTGTGCCGTGTTGGTGTCCTGATATTCATCTACCAGAAGATAGCGGAAACGGTTTTGGTAGTAATCCAGTACGTCCTCCTCCTCGCGGAAGAGCTGAACCGTCAGCATGATCAAATCATCAAAATCCAGAGCATTGTTGTTCCGAAGCTGCTTCTGGTATTCAAAATAAGCCTCGATATAAACCTTCTGTCGGAAATCCTTCTCGTTTTCAGCGGCGTAGAGTTCGGGCGTGATCAATTCGTCCTTGGCGTGAGAGATGATGTTCAGGAAGGTTCGTTCCTTGTATTTTTTCGGATCCAGATTCATGGATTTCAGGATATTTTTCATCAGCGCTTTCTGATCATCCGCGTCATAGATTGAAAAACTCCTGTCATATCCCAACCGGTCGATATAGCGACGGAGAATCCGTACACAGGTGGAGTGGAATGTAGAAACCCATATGCTCTCGGCACCGTGTGTTACCAATTGATCCACACGTTCTCTCATCTCACCGGCGGCTTTGTTGGTAAATGTCAGGGCCAGGATCTGGTAGGGATTGACACCACGTTCCTCAATCAGGTAGGCGATCCGGTGGGTAAGAACCCTTGTTTTCCCGGAACCGGCGCCGGCCAGAAGTAAAAGAGGGCCATCTCCGTGGAGAACAGCCTCTCTCTGTTTGTCGTTTAATGAGTCCAATAACTTGCTCATAATGTCACAATCTCCTTATTTATATAAAAATATTATGAAGTATCAAAATGAAACGAAAAGTATTAAAATATAATCATAAAACTTCCGAGAGTGTATCGTCGATCAGTCGTTCCACCATCTGCTTTTTCAGATAAGCATCGAAGGAAAGCAGGCAGATAAAGGCAAAACGGGACAGATAATCCGATTCCTTCTCATCTTTAACCTCGGGAAACAGTTCCTGCGAAGCCTGAAACCGTCGCAAAACGTCTTTGGTCAGCTTGTCGGTCATTTTTTTCTCCATCGTAAAGATCTGGGCGTAAATCTCGTCGATTCCGATGGATTTGTTCTTGTCATCATAAAACATTTCCTTCAGGGGATGGAAGATTTTCTGGATGTCATCGATGGAGAGGAGATTTTTAAAATAATAAAGCAGGATCAGCAGGCACATGTGATCCTTGGAGTATTTTTTTCGTACCGGAGGAGGGAGCACATCATTCTTGGTATAGTTGTTGATCATCGTTTTTGTCAGAACCTTTTCGCCGTCACTTCGTCGGCAGGCACCCAGATGCAAATCCATAAATGTTGTGACTTGATCCATATAGAGTTCGATATCCGGAATGATTTCCGGATCGATATAGTCGATTTCCTTCATTTTGTTGATGATATCCATCAGGCTTTCCTCGGTGGAAAGGGCTTTTTTTGATTTGGGTGACATAGATTCCTCCTCAAGGCACGGTTTTTTGGTGTAAGCATATGAAAAATAGCACAATACACGATTGTTTTTTCATTCTACCATATTTATACTTGAAAGTCTATCAGTTTTTAGGTACAATATCAGTGATGGATGACTGTATGTGCGTTTTGGCCCAAATAGTTGTAACTGACATGCTTACATATGGTTCGTATGCGTGAGCATCAAAGGCTGCGGCAGAATGGGGGAGTATATGATTTTTTCCCTGAAAAAAAAGACGCTGATCCTGATTTCGCTGTTTTCGCTGGTTTTTGGTGGGGCGGCGCTCTTTTTATGCAGTTATATCGTTGATGATATCGTTACGGCGGACTATACTTCCAAAGTTCGGCATCTCGCCACCGCTACCGGCCATCAGATCGATGGGGACAAGGCAGCGAAAATCCAGAAAAAAGTGATGAAGATATACCGGCATACCGAAAACAAGGTAGGGAGTGAGGAGTGGGGAACTCCTGCGTTCAACGAATATATCTCTCTTTTTGACGATGTCACAAAAATGAAAGAATATACGGAGATTCATGATCAGATGGAGGGAATCCAGGATGATAATGAGGTCAGTTCGGTTTATCTGATTTATGTGGACAAGGAAACCAGAAACGGAATCTACCTGGTGGATGCCGCTCACGACGATCCGTGTCCTCCGGGATGCTTTGATCCGATCTATGAAGTGAATTATGAATCTCTGGAAAATCCGGAACGGGGTTATCCTCCCTATATCACAAATACCGAACCGTATGGATGGCTGATCACTTGTGCCGTAGCGGTGAAGGATTCTTCCGGTGAGGTGGTATGTTATGCGGCGGTTGACGCTTCCATGACGGAAATCCGGGCAAAACAGCGGAAGTTTTTTTATCTGACGGGAGCCGTGTTCCTGGTTTTGATCATTCTGATCACGGTAGTCGGCTATGTTGTTATCAATCGCTATATCGTTAAACCGATTCGTGAACTATCGACGGCAGCCAGGAAGTATTGTGACACTGATTTGAAATCCGGAAAAGGCGGCTTTTCCCATATCGTTGTCACCTCTCACGATGAGATTCGTGAGTTGGCCGACTCCATGAAACAGATGGAGTATGATCTGAATGAGTATATATCCAACCTTCTTCGAACCAGAGAGCAGTTGGTTCGCACCAGAGAGAGAGCCGAGTTAATGAGCGAGATGGCAAATAAAGATTCGCTCACTGGGCTTCGCAATAAACGGGCTTACGAGGTGGATATCGAACGGTTGACACAGGAAATCCAGGATGGATATGCCAGATTCGGTATTGTTATGGTGGATATGAATTATCTGAAACGCATGAATGACAACTACGGTCACGACAAGGGAGACTATGCCCTTCAGAAGCTGACACGTATGATCTGTGATTCCTTTAAGCACAGTCCCGTTTATCGTTTTGGTGGAGATGAGTTTGTTGTGATCGTCGAGAATATCGATTATCGTGATGTGAATGAACTTGTGCGGGGATTTCGTGAATCGATTGATGCTTCCGATAAAAACGAAAACCTCGACCCCTGGGAGAGAGTATCTGCAGCAATCGGATTTGCCATCTATGATGAACACCGTGACAAAACGGTGGATGACGTTTTCCATCGTGCCGATGATTCCATGTATGAGCAAAAAACGAAAATGAAGGGCGGCAATCCGGAGGAGAGATAGATGGGCAGAAAGAATAAAAAAAAGATTCCGGAAGGACCGGAGACCCCCTTTTGTCCTCATTTTGAGATGTGCGGTGGTTGCTTTTATCAGCAGTTTTCCTATGAGGGGCAGAAGGCCGAGAAGCTGAAAAAGGTACAGCAGCTGATGGATGAAGCATGTCCCGGATTTCCGTTGACGGAAGCTTTAAGCAGTCCGAGAGAGACCGGATACCGCAACAAAATGGAGTTTTCCTTCGGAGATTCGGAAAAAGACGGCCCTCTGACGCTGGGACTTCATGAACGGGGCAGTTTTTACAATATTGTACCGATTCTGGATTGCCGGATCGTAGATTCGGATTATCGGGCGATCCTGTGGATGACAACGGAATTCTTTCGGGAAAAGAAATTGCCCTATGTCCATAAACGGACACATGAAGGGGTTCTCCGACATTTGTTGATTCGCAAGTCCGTGGCTACAGGTGAGATCCTGGTGGCACTGGTGACGAGTTCGCAGGGGATTTCTGTTCCCGCCACCGGTTTTCAGAAAAATGATCCGGGTCCGGTTGGGATTCCGGAGTGGGAACCGGACTGGATCGCCGAGTATGTAGAGAGACTGCTGATCCTTGATCTGTATGGCCGTATATCCGGGGTTTTGCATATCATCAATGACAGCTTAGCGGATGTAGTGCAGGCGGACCGATTGGTGACATTGTTCGGCTGTGATTTCATCGAGGAGGAGCTACTGGGGCTTCGTTTCAAGATCTCTCCTTTTTCCTTTTTTCAGACGAACTCCACCGGATCGGAAGTGCTTTATTCCGTGGTACGGGATTATATCGGAGATGTGGGAGGAAAAACGGTTTTTGATCTCTACAGCGGCACGGGTACCATCGCCCAGCTGCTGGCAGGAGGGGCGATAGGAACCGGGCAAACGACTGATCTCTCAGACAGAAGTTCTGAGGCTTCCGTGTCGTCCATGGCCGGAAAGGTCATCGGTGTGGAGATTGTGGAAGAGGCGGTAGAGGCGGCTAGAGAGAATGCTGCAAGAAACGGTCTGTCAAATTGTGAGTTCATCGCCGGTGATGTTCTGACGGTTCTGGATAATTTGACTGAACTTCCGGATGTCATGGTTCTGGATCCGCCCAGAGAAGGAATCCATCCCAAGGCTTTGCCAAAGCTTCTTGCTTACGGTGTAGAGCATTTTGTCTATGTTTCCTGCAAACCAGAATCTCTGGCAAGGGATATGGGACCGATCCTGGAGGCAGGGTACTGTCCTGTGAAGGCGGTGTGTGTGGATATGTTCCCGTGGACGAAGCATATTGAGACAGTCGTCCTTCTGTCCAAGGGATAATACGGAATAACCGGCTCCATAGGTGTTTGGCAAGAAGAGAAAAATTTCGTATCAGGAGAAAAATAATGGATAACGAGAAAGAATTGGTCTGGGAGGAAATAAAAACCGAGCATATCGTACAAGACAAGTGGATCGATTTTAGACGATCGGCATATCGATTCCCGGATGGAAGAGAGTTTGAGCCATTTTACAGCTACAGCCGAAGGGATTTCTGTGTTATCGTTGCTTCGGATGAAGAAGATAACTTCATCTGTGTCCGGCAGTTCCGGCAGGGGATCGGACAGGTGACAACCGAGTTTCCGGCCGGCGGTATCGAGAGGACCGACGGAAAGGAATACGGCGGTTCCGGTGATACTTCAGCGGAGGATGCACTGGTGTGTGCCAAGCGGGAACTTATGGAAGAAACAGGCTACGAGTCGGGGGAATGGCAGCACCTGCTGACGATACCCTCCAATGCCACCATCGCCGATAACTATGCTCATCTGTTCGTTGCGAGAAATTGCCGCAAGGTGGCAGGCCAGTCTCTGGATGAGACCGAATGCCTGCAGGTCGTCCTGCGCACCCGCGATGATATCGAAAAGCTGATCTCGGAGGGCGCCTTCCAGCAGGCCATCCACGTCACAGCATGGCTGTTGGCAAAGGAAAAATAAAGAAAAGGAGAAACCAACATGGAATCTATGGCAGACTTTGAGGACGAGATCAACGCTTCCCTGAAGCGCTTCAAAGAAGGTGATATCGTCCACGGCACCATCATCAGCGTCGAGGAGGAAGAAGTTCTGGTCGACCTTCACACCTATTCCCAGGGAGTGATCCTCCCGGACGAATACAGTGACGATCCAAGCTTCCACGCAATGGATGAGCTTCGTACCGGGGATCCCATCACGGCAGTCGTTCTTGACAATGACGATGGCAAAGGAAGAGTACTTCTTTCCAGGAAGGAAGCCGTCCGGGACAGTGCCTGGGAAAAGCTGAAGGAAGCGATGGAGAATCATGAAGTGTTTCATGTCAAGGTTCAGACATCAGTGAATGGCGGTGTGATTACCTATCTCGAGGGGCAGCGTGCTTTCATACCCGCCCCTCAGTTGTCACTGGAATATGTGGAAGATGTTGATACGTTTGTCGGAAAAACGCTTTCGGTAGTTGTGATCACCTGTGATCCGGAGAAGGACAAGCTGGTTCTTTCTGCGAAGGAAGTTGAACGGGAGTTGGCAGCAGCGGCACACAACAAAAAAATCAATGCCCTTCAGAAAGGGTATATCACGGAAGGAAAAGTGGTTCGGATCGAATCCTATGGCTGTTTTGTCGATATCGGAGATGATCTGACAGGATTGGTACACATTTCCGAAATCGCCAACAAGTTTCTGAAATCACCGAAGGAAGTAGTCAAGCTGGGAGATCAGGTTAAGGTCAAGATTCTCTCTGTAGAAGACGGGAAAATACGGATGAGTATGAAGCAGGCCATCGAGTGGGATGAGCCGGAGCTGGAAGACGAAGAGAGTGAGCCGCTGGAGTACCACGACGAGGATGACGAGGGCGGTGGTGCGCTGGCAGGACTTCTGGCAGGTATCAAGCTGGAGGATTGATTTGGATTCGGTTTGTACGGATGTAAAAATCAAGGGGGTATCTGTATGAAAAAAAAGCCCGGAGCGCTGATCCTATTCAATGAAAAATCCGGCATCGGAAAAGCCAGTACCGTCATCCTGGCGGTCATCCGAAAGGCTGCCGCCAAGGGCTATGAGCCTATCGTATATCCCATCGTACCGGGAACCGATCTGACATCGGAAAAGCTTGTGGAGCTATACGACGGAAAAGTTGAGCTGGTGCTTGTCAGTGGTGGGGACGGCACGATGAATCATCTGGTGGATGCTGTGATGCGGATGAAGCACAAGCCCAGAATTGCCTATCTACCAACCGGCAGTACCAACGATTTTGCCAGAGGCCTTGGCATTCCTTTGACGAAACCAAAAGGGATCGAAACAGCGTTTGGCGGTCGTGTATTCAACTATGATGTCGGCAGTATGAACGGACGATTTTTCAACTATGTAGCGGCCTTTGGGGCTTTCTCGAACGTCAGTTATGAGACGAAGACATCGTGGAAAAATGTTCTCGGTTATGCGGCCTATGTGCTCACGGCAGCCGGAAACTTCGTTCCGGCCATGAAATACAGTCAGCATTTGCGTGTTATCACAGAGAGCAGTGAAACCGATGGAAACTTTGTTTTCGGCGCCCTGTGTAACGCGGTTACCGTCGGTGGCCTGAACATATTCGGCAAATCCGATGTTAAGCTGAACGACGGAAAGATGGAGCTGCTGATGATCTATGAGACCAAGAATCTTGTTGAACTTCAGGCTATCGCCGCAGCGTTGCTTTCGGGAAAAGCCGACCATCCGAATATTTCCATTTGGCAGGTGGACAAAGTAAGGATTGAATCAGACAATCCTGTATCCTGGTCTCTTGACGGTGAATTCGGAGGGGAAACTAATGTGGCAGAATTTGAAGTCCACAAAAATGCGATATCCATCATGACGGGAAGGAAAAAAAGATGATATGTTTTCCAGAACAGAAATTATTTTAGGCAGTGAGTCTATCGCCTGTTTGTCCGAATCGCGGGTTGCTGTGTTCGGAATCGGCGGTGTGGGCGGCTATGTTTGCGAGGCGTTGATCCGTACCGGTTTAGGTCATATCGATCTTATCGATCATGACACGGTCAGTGAATCCAATTTGAATCGCCAGATTATCGCCACTACGGATACGATAGGCAGAAACAAGGTAGAAATCATGCGCGACCGGTTGTTATCCATCAACCCGGAAGCAGACGTGAGGATTTTTCCTTGTTTTTTTCTTCCTGAGAATGCTTCGGATTTTCATTTTGAAGAATATGACTATATCGTCGATGCCGTCGATACAGTGACGGCCAAGCTGGAGCTGATCACGAGGGCTGATGAAACAGGCACGCCCATCATCAGTGCCATGGGGGCCGGCAACAAGCTGGAACCGTCAGCCTTTCATGTCGCCGACATCTATCAGACACGTGTTTGTCCCTTGGCACGTGTCATGCGGCGGGAACTGAAAAAACGCGGCATCACACATCTCAAGGTCGTCTATTCCGACGAGGCTCCCGCATCACCCTTAGTCGATATATCCGAAACCAAGGGCAGAACACCGGTTCCCGGCTCCCTCGCCTATGTCGTCGGCACAGCCGGCTTCCTCATGGCCTCAGAAGTAGTCAAGGATATCACTACGGGCATTTGCAAACAGCACTTGCATTTACTACCATGATGTGATATACTCCATCCTTGAAAGAATTTAATTTAGGAGGTTTTTAGAATGAAGCGAGTATTAACGGTTCAGGATATATCCTGCCTGGGGAAGTGCTCTTTGACTATTGCGCTGCCGGTTATATCCGCATTGGGAGTAGAAACCGTTATATTGCCGACGGCAGTTCTTTCCACACATACGATGTTCCAAAATTTTACCTGCAAGGATCTGTCGGATCAGATTGAACCCATCACGAAGCATTGGCTGAGTGAGGATGTGAAGTTTGATGCCATCTACACCGGATATCTCGGGACTGCTGAGCAGATCGACCAGATGAAGGAATTGTTCCGACAGTTTCGGGGAGAAGACACCATCGTATTTGTTGACCCTGTAATGGCTGACAACGGCAAGCTTTATCCTGCCTTCGACATGGAGTATGTGAAGAAAAATGCCGAGCTGTGCGCTGCGGCTGATATCATCGTGCCGAACATCACAGAGGCAGCTTTTATGACCGGCATGGAGTATAAGGAAGAATACGATGAATCCTATATCAAGGAAATGCTGTCAAAACTGAACGAATTCGGTGCCAAGATTTCCGTGTTGACCGGTGTGTCTCTGGAACCGGGGAAAACCGGTGTAATGGGATACGACAGAGAAGCAGATGATTATTTTGTATATCAGAATAACCGTATCGATGCGGCTTATCATGGAACCGGTGATCTGTTTTCCAGTTCCTGTGTCGGAGAGATTATGAAAGGACACAGCTGGCAGGATGCGATGCGGATTGCGGCTGATTATACGGCACATACCATCGAGGTGACGTTGAAAAATCCGGAGAAGCCATGGTATGGTGTTGACTTCGAGGCAACGTTACCGGAACTGATCGCGGCAAAATAGGAATCGAAGGGCATACGGATTCCGATAATTGAAACATAGTGGGAGAATAGAGTGAAAAAAATCCTGATAACCAATGATGACGGTATTGAATCCGACGGACTGCTTCGGTTGGTCCGTGCCGCCATGTCTTTCGGTGAGGTGTGGGTGGTGGCTCCCGAGAAACAGCGGAGTGCCAGCTCTCATGCCATCACGCTTCATGATACGATTGGGGTGCGACCATTTCCGAAGTATCCGGTAGATGGTGTCAAAGCCTATGCCTGCAGCGGAACACCGGCGGACTGCGTGAGAGTCGGTGGATTGAGTGTGATGGATTCCTGTCCGGATATTGTTTTGTCCGGTATCAACTACGGCTACAATGCAGCGTCTGACCTGCAGTATTCCGGTACGGCCGGTGCTGCTTTTGAAGCGGCTTTTCAGGGATGGCACGGTGTGGCACTGTCCGAGTCGGCCGATCCCTGCCACGAGACGGCGGATGCCTACCTGGACGAGCTTCTCGGAGAAGCGCTGTCGATGAAGCTTGACTATGGCCAGATCGTAAATATCAATTTTCCGCATGGGCCCATCGATGACTGTAAAGGAGTTTTGAGAGAACGCAAAGTGTCTCACGGCATGTTTTATCGTGACTCCTACCGAATAGAACGTGACATCAGGGATGGCGGAAATGAGTTGATGGTGGACGGTGCCTGGGAGGCAGAAGGAGAAGAAGGAACAGACCTGAAAGCTATTATCGACGGTTATGTCTCTGTCGGAATCGTAACCAATATTTCATAATTGACATTTTTATAATACGGAAAAGGTGATCTCTTTGAAGGATAGAACACTGATTGATAAATATGAAATCTTGATTCATGCGCTGACCTCTGCCAGGAGGTTGGCCGTTGCTTTTTCCGGGGGAGTGGACTCGTCTTTTCTGCTCTATGCCGCAAAGGAAGCTCTGGGAGAAAATGCCATCGCACTAACGGCGGTTTCTCCGATGTTTCCGGACAGAGAGAAGAAGGAGGCAGAGGTGTTCTGTCAGAAATTCGGTATTCGCCAGATTTTTTTTGACTATGATGTGATGAGCGCGGAGGGGATTGCGGAGAATCCGCCTGACCGGTGTTATCGTTGCAAAAAAAATCTGTTTGCAAAAATGTATTCGCTGGCCGAACAGGAGCGTGCCACATTGATCGAGGGCTCCAACAAAGATGATGAGGGTGACTACCGGCCCGGATTGAAGGCGCTGGAAGAGATGAAAATACAAAGCCCTCTTCGAATCTTCGGTTTTACCAAGGCAGAAATACGGAGCCTTTCGAAAACACTGGGACTTCCCACTTGGGATAAGCCGTCCTATGCCTGTCTGGCAACGCGAATTCCCTACGGTGAAGAACTGGACACCACGAAGCTTAAGATGGTGGAGCGGGCGGAGCAATACCTGATGGATCAGGGATTCCGCGAGGTTCGTGTGAGAGTGCACGGGACAGTGAATGCCCGTATCGAGCTGAATCCCAATGATTTCCGAGCTTTTATGCGGGCCGACGTGAGACTGGAAGTGAATCAGGTGTTCAAGCAGATGGGTTTTGCTTATGTTTCATTGGATTTGCAGGGGTATCGGGCGGGAAGTATGAACGAAAGTCTGGATATCCGGTAATAGGAGGGATTATTATGTATGAAACGGTAATTAAAATTGACGGAATGATGTGCGGTATGTGTGAGGCGCATATGAATGATGCCATCCGACGGGTTGTTCCCGATGCGAAGAAGGTCAAATCCTCTCATAAAAAAGGGGAGACGACATTTCGTTCGGAAAGCCCCGTCGATGATGAGATTTTGAAAAATGTCGTGACCGATACCGGATATACTTTTATATCCAGCCAAACTTTTGAAAAATAAGGAGGTTTGAATCATGTATAATAACTTTGTTTTCGGTATGGTGGCCGGGATTTCCGCGTTTTCTTCCATGATCGGGATCGCTGCCTGTGTATGTGTCATCATCGGCATGTGGAAGTGTTTCATAAAGGCAGGAAAACCGGGTTGGCATGCGGTGGTTCCATTTTTAAACATTTACACTCTGTTTGAGATAGCATGGACCAAGAAAACCGGAATTTCCGTTATCGTACTGGAAGCTGCCGGAATCTTTTTCTATATCATAGGTGGAATTATGGTTGGTGTTTCGGCATATACCCACGGATTTCATCCCTTTACGAACTGGGAATTTGTTAATTTTGCGAGTGTTCCGGGTGCTGTTGTTGTCGGGTATATCATCTTTGCTTTTGCCGGCATCGCCATGGCGGTAGCTGCTATTTTGACCTGTGTCTGCTATGTGAAACTGGGACAGTCTTTCGGGAAAAGGGGAGGATTCAATGTCGGGTTATTCTTTGTAGCGCCGGTATTTCTTATGATCCTCGGTCTCGGTCGTGATCAGTACATCGGAACCCCTTATCGTCAGGCAACCGGACCCTATGTGTCTCCTAATCAGGGCTACTATCAGCAGAATGATCCGAATCAGAATTATTATCAGCAGAATGGTCAAAACCAGGGTTATTATCAGCAAAATGGTCCGACGCAGGGAAATCAGGGTAAGAACGTATGTCCTCACTGCGGCAAGCCGGAAATACCCGGTTCGAAGTTCTGTTCAAACTGCGGAGGGCCGCTTGCCTGAAAGGAGATCAGTATAGATCAATGAAACAATACGATGTTAAAGGAATGAGCTGCGCAGCCTGTCAGGCGCGTGTGGAAAAGGCCGTTAGCCGGGTACCCGGTGTGACGGCCTGTTCTGTCAGCCTTTTGACCAATTCCATGGGGGTCGAGGGCGAGGCGTCCCCGGAGGATGTGATCCGTGCCGTGAAAAACGCCGGTTACGGAGCCAGTGAAAAGACAGGATCTGAAACCACCCAAAACACGCGGAAGACTACGGACAGTGTAGTATCATTTCAAGAAGAATCCATACAGAATCTGAAACACCGGCTTATCCTGTCGGTGGTATTTTTATTGCTTTTGATGTATATCACGATGGGACATAACATGTTCGGATTTCCCCTTCCTTCATTTTTGACAGGAAATATCCTTGCTTTAACGTTGACGCAGATGTTGCTGGCACTGGTTGTTATGATGATCAATCGGGAGTTTTTTGTTTCGGGATTCCGTGCAGTCCGACATCTTTCCCCCAATATGGATACTTTGGTAGCGTTCGGTTCTTCCGTTTCCTTCGGATGGAGTCTTTTTGTCTTCTACCGTATGACGGATATGATCATAGTCGGCAGCGCTTATGCGGGAGCAGATTCATTGGAAAATCTCTATCATAATCAGTTGTATTTTGAATCAGCAGCGATGATACCGGCGCTGATCACAGTAGGGAAGCTCTTGGAGGCAATTGCCAAGGGGAGAACAACCAACGCGCTGGAAAGTTTGATGAGACTCGCGCCGAAAACGGCGATACTTCTCCGTGACGGAGAAGAGGTTCGTGTGAACATCGATGAAGTGAAGGTCGGAGATTGTTTTGTCGTTAAACCGGGTCAGATTCTTCCTGCCGACGGTGTCGTCGTGGATGGTGAGGGAGCGATCAATGAATCGGCTTTAACCGGTGAATCCCAGCCGGTAGAGAAGAAAAAGGAAACGAGGGTGAGCGCGGCGACCGTAATGATGTCCGGTCGTCTTGTTTGCCGGGTGACCGGAGTGGGAGAGGATACGACACTGTCACAGATCATTCAGATGGTTTCGGAGGCCGCTGCAACAAAGGCACCTATCGCACGGATCGCAGATAAAGTGTCCGCTGTTTTTGTCCCTTCGGTGATAGGGATTGCGTTGCTGGTTATTGCCGGCTGGCTGATCGCCGGAGAGAGTGTAGGGTTTGCTTTAGCGAGAGGGATCTGCGTTCTCGTCATTTCCTGTCCCTGTGCTCTGGGACTTGCCACACCGGTTGCTATCATGGTGGGAAACGGGATCGGAGCGAAAAACGGGATTCTGTTTAAGACCGGAGAATCTCTGGAATTAACAGGACGTGTCGGTATCGTGGTGACAGATAAAACCGGAACTATCACCTACGGCGATCCGGAGATGACAGGGATTATCCGTGAGGACTCAAAATCTGCCATTCAGGATCTGCGGAAGTTCGGAATGAGGGTGATCATGCTCAGCGGCGATAAGCTTAATAGAGCCGAACGTATCGCAAAAGAGGTGGGTGTGGACGAAGTGATTGCGGAGGTGCTTCCGGACGGAAAAGAGGGACATGTACGGGAAATCATGAAACAGGGAAAAACAGCCATGGTAGGAGACGGGATCAACGATGCGCCGGCATTGACTGTAGCGGATGTCGGGATAGCCATCGGAGACGGCACGGATGTGGCGGTTGACAGTGCGGATGTGGTACTGATGAATTCCTCACTGAGGGATGTAGTAAAAGCGATCAAACTCAGTCGGCGCACGTTGCGAACCATACGTCAGAACCTTTTCTGGGCATTTTTCTATAATATAGTATGTATTCCGATGGCGGCCGGACTGTATGGCTGGCAGATGAGCCCGATGCTGGGTGCCGCAGCGATGGCGCTGTCCAGTGTTACCGTCTGTCTGAATGCGTTACGCCTTAATCTGAGTGCGGGAAAGCTGTGAATGTGATGAATAGAAATTATCAGAGAGAATTGGATGAAATTCTGAAAAACCTGTCCGGAAGTGACGAAAAAAAAGGACAACCACGTCTGCTTCTGCACTGTTGCTGCGCCCCATGCTCCAGCTATGTAACGGAGTATCTCCATGATTTTTTCGATTTGACATTGTTCTTTTATAATCCCAACATCACAGAGACAGAGGAGTACGAGAAGAGAAAAAAGGAATTGAAACGATATTTGTCGGAAACATCCTATGGCAGTGGGATCCGGTGGATGGATGCCGACTATGAACCGGAGCGGTTTCTGTCGGCGGCTTCCGGACTGGAGGAGGAGCCGGAGAGAGGGAGACGTTGTGAAAAATGTTTCCGGCTTCGTTTGGAGGAGACGGCGAAAGCGGCAAAAAGAGAAAACTTTGATTATTTCTGTACCACTTTGTCCATCAGTCCGCATAAAGACGCCGATTTGCTCATGCGAATCGGAGAAGAATTGGGGGAAGAGTACGGGATTCCTTATCTTCCTTCCGATTTCAAAAAAAGAGGCGGATATCAGCGAAGTATCGAGCTTTCCAGGGAGTATTCCCTGTATCGACAGGATTTTTGCGGTTGTATTTTTTCAAAAAAAAGGAAATCCCTTTTTTAAGTTGTATTTTGTATACGCGGGCACTTTTGAAAGAAAACGGATAAAAGGGGGAGTATATGACCATTCGAGAGGAGTTGGAGGCCAGAGAACACCAGATTCTGGACCCGGAAGCATCCTTCAGCGATGCTTCTCTGGGACGGGATGTGCCGGAGGAGCCCTGTGATCTGAGGCCTGTGTACCAGAGGGATCGGGACAGGATTCTCCATAGCAAGAGTTTTCGTCGGTTGAAAGGAAAAACTCAGGTGTTTTTGGCTCCGGAGGGAGATCATTATCGAAACCGGCTGACCCATACATTGGAAGTATCTCAGAATGCCCGTACCGTGGCAAAGGCACTTCATCTGAACGAGGATTTAACGGAAGCCATCGCTTTGGGGCACGATCTGGGGCACACACCCTTTGGCCATGCCGGTGAACGGGTGTTGAACGCTATCGTCCCCGGAGGGTTTCGTCATCAGGAGCAGAGTATCCGTGTGGTGGAAAAGCTTGAAAAGAACGGGTTAGGGCTGAATCTCACCGTGGAGGTCAGAGACGGGATCCGAAATCATTCGACGGCGGGAAATCCGTCCACTCTTGAAGGAAAGATCGTTCGAATCTGTGATAAGATCGCTTATATCAATTCCGATATCGACGATGCTATCCGCGGCGGGGTGATACGGGACGAGGATATCCCGAAGGAGTACAAGGATGTTCTCGGCTATACGCTGAGGGAGCGGCTGAACACCCTGATCCATGACTTGATCATCACAAGCAAAGAAAAAAGGGAAATCTGCCAGTCGGAGGAAGTGGGCAGGACGATGCAGAGTCTTCGTCAGTTTATGTTTGAGAATGTTTATGTGAATTCCGCCGCAAAAAAAGAAGAAGGGAAAGCACAGGCGTTGATCCAAAGGCTGTATGATTATTACCTTCAGCATTGTGATCAGCTTCCGGATGAGTTTTTATCCATGATCCGGGACGAGCAGGAGGAAAAGGAACGTGTTGTTTCGGATTTTGTTGCCGGGATGACGGATAACTATGCGGTTATGATCTATCGAAGGCTTTCCATTCCGGAGATGTGGTCGGTGTATTGAGAGGAGGCAGGGCATGTACTACGGTGACGATGTCATCGAAGAGGTTCTTTCCCGCAATGATATCATCGATCTGATCGGAACCTATGTATCACTGAAACGTGCCGGAAACAGCTACAAAGGTCTGTGTCCTTTTCATAATGAAAAAACACCTTCCTTTCATGTAAGTCCCGATAAACAGATGTATTATTGTTTTGGTTGCCACAAAGGGGGAAATATCTTCACCTTTTTACAGGAATATGAGAATATGACCTTTGTGGAATCGGTGGAGTATCTGGCCGAG
>JAFYBS010000025.1 GCA_017540125.1 Eubacterium sp. | reverse complement strand
TGCCTGACTGAAGGATCATGCGGTCCGACGATCCTCGTGGACAGGACGCTATAGGTGCGTTTCCTGCGGTCCTTCGTCTCGATCGTCACCTGTGCACCCTTGCGGATGTGGCTCAGGTTCGTGAAAAATACTCCGCTGCTGCTTCCGTTGTGCCCGCAGCATACGCAGTTGCCCTGCCCGAGCAAGGGTGCCGTCTCCGGCAGATGCCCAATTCCTCGGCAAAGCTGTGCCTCGTCAGCCCCCTCATAGATGGGGTAGCTCAGGTCAAGGCTCGGAATCTCGATGGTTCCAATTGCGTCGTCGGGAGTATTTTTCTCCTTCTCCAGGACGGTCTCGCCCTGTGTTACCGTGTCGGTGTCCGTATTCGTGTCATCCGTCATCACCTCCTCTTCGCTGACGGCTATGGTTTCCGGCTGATGCTCCCCGCTCCGCGTGATGTACGGGATGGCGAGGAGTGTCAGTATGATTGCTGCGATGATCCATGGTTTTCTGTCTTTCATTGCTTCCTCCTTTATCAGCCCATATACGGCCTGCCGTAAAAGACGACGCTCGATGTCCGGATCGGATCCATCACCACGCCTCTCCTTGGATTGGCGGCGTGGATCATGTTACCGTCTCCGGCGTAGATTGCGACATGGGAGATATTGCGGTAGCGGCCGTTGGTCTCATAGGAATAGAATATGAGATCGCCGGGACGCAGATCCTCGAAGTTGAGTACCATACCATGTTCCACGCAGAATCGTCCCTGTTCGGCGGCGGTACCCGGGAGCTCAAGTCCGAACTCCGCATACAGTCTGAGTGCAAAGGAGCTACAGTCGTAATATCCTTCATCAAACCGACGATCCTGACTATAATGGCATCCGAGCTTGGTCATGCCGAGTTGGACGACATTGACGCCGATGTCGCCCCCTCCTCCGTAGTAGGAGGTCTGTTCTTCCATAAGCATTTGGAGCATCTTCTTCTGGTCGTCGTGCAGTTCCGGATGGGCGGCGATGTAGTCCTCCCAGGTCAGGTTGTGGACGGTGATGCCCTGCGAACGGACCGTGACGGTCTTGCCATCGCTGTTTCCTTTGTTGCTTCCGCTATTGTCGTCGTCCGGTTCACCCCGGTCGGTACCGTTGTCATCCGTAGTGTCCGGATTATTGATCTTTCCATCCTTATCCGCCAAGAATACCTCGACCTTTTTCCGTCCCCAGGAATCAAGTTCACTATGGTGTTCATAGAAAATGTCAAACTCGTTGCCGTATTTATGCAGATCACCGGTGTCTTCCACCGTGTAGACCTTGCCCTCGATCACGACCTTGGTCCCCATGGGAACGATGGGATCGTAGGCATCCACGGCGATGGTGTGATTCGGTTTGGCCCTAGCCCCGGATGCTGTGGAGTGACCATAGCGTCCGGAACACTCCCTGCATGGGCAGTAGGCTGTGACGAATACCTTGCCGAGGGAATCCCCGACCTTGATCTGTCGCTCATTGCGACCTTCATCGATGTAGTTCATCTCATCGAAGACCTTTTTCAGATTGGCGCGTCCCTGATCATCCATAATGAATCCCGGTGCGCCGTCGGCGTAGAGAGTGAGATAGACCATTAGGGTATCCTTGAAGTTCACCGTGACTACGCCGTCCTTGGAGTTCTGATAGGTGACGCTGTCGCCGTTCGCCTCGTAGGACGATATCTTCGCGTTGAATTCCTGATAGTAACTGCTGAGTACCGTCCGGATGTCTTCCGTGCCGGTATCCGGCAGGGGAAAGAAGATCGAAAGCGGCGAACAGTAGATGATCAGGAGCAGAACCCCGACGATCAGGGCGATCAGCAGAATCAGGATGCCTAGGATGATAAAGATCGGTAGCAGAAGCAAGGTGATCAGCTTCTTGATGAGAAACAAAATGATCTTGATCAAGCGCTTCAGACCTTTGGTGCCCTTGGTGACGGAACCGAGGGTGCCGGCGGAGTCCTCCTTCGCATCGCGGACACGGAAGGCGTGGATCAGACGCTCCCGGATACCGATGGGTGTGGGCTCCTCATCCGTGTCATCCTCATCGTGCTTTCGTCGGCGACGATAATGACCGTAGCGACGTTTTCCGTGATGGTATTGCTTCTCGCGAAGGTGGCGGGTTTTACTGCGCCTTCCGGCTTTCTTTGAATCCGTGGGGCTGATTTCCGACTTGACGGATTGTCCGATAGGGGAACCCCCCGAGTCTTGTGACCTGCCGGATGTCGATCCGACAACTACCCGGGCGTATTTTTCCATTTTCATCTTCTTTTGCTTCTGATGGCGATATATCTTCTTGCCAACGGATCCCATCGCTGCCAGGATCTGCTCCGATTCGCGGACCTCCTCTCCTCCCTCGACATTCTCTGTCATGGCATCAAATCCCTTCCGGGCGGCCGTGTGGAGGATCTTGCCTCCGGTATCTTTACCTTTCGACTTGCCGGATTCTCTCACCGGTTCTGTCGGTCTGATCTCCTCTTCCCTGTCCGGGGATACAAAAAAGCGGCTTGATGAATCTGTCATCTCGCCGCTTCGATCTGCCGGGGATTCGCCCGGAGGGACACTTTTTCTCGATGTACTGCCCGCCGGAGTCTCTGCCCTTCGCCTCTTTCTGTTTTGATTATCCGTTGTATGGAGAACCTTTTTCCGTTTCTCCACGGTTTTTAAGGCCATTTGTTGATCACCTCCTCATACAAAAAGCGCCCACCGAAGCAGGCGCAATATATAATATGTGTCCTACATCGGGATCGCCCAACCCAGTCATAAAGACTTAGGGTAATGTAAGACACATATATACCTTAAAACATCTCAATACTCCCTCAACGAGATCCCCAGATGGTTTAACCCTTTCTCGTTTGCATAAAAGCAATACACCCAACCTTCCTCTACCTTTATGAGATACTCTTCATAAACTGTACCGAACATATCATACATCCAAGGATTATCGTAGACAACTCTTATATAATCATCTTTACGTTCATATTTCGCAGGTGCCCTGTTGAGATAGCATACTCCATCTGACCGAAAAGTCCTCGTTTCTCTCCATCCTTCCAGAGTTGCATCAAATCTGGCTCCGTCAGGGATTATCCCATTATAAACCTTTTCAAGCACATAGATGTAATCCCCCTGTTCCTTGTAAGAATATCCGGAAAATGCTTCTTCTCCCTCCATAGGAGTTCCCGTGTAGTCAGCCCCGGGTAAAAACATCTGTCCTTCTTTTTTGAACGAATATGCTATAGTATCCTCCGGGAGTACATCTTTATCATACTCCATATCCATGAAGTATATGGGCTGAAGGGAGCATCCCTGATTCCCGTCCACATATACTATCTGCAACATTAGTTTATTATCGGGCCTGTTTACATAGTAATACATATCATATGCATCTCTATTAACATCTATCAAATCGATGTCCGATAATCCCAGCTCGCTATCACACCCATCGCATCCTCTAAACTCGATGCGAGAATCATAATGAACGTAGCCACCACATTTTGGACATTTATAATACTTGTAATCAAGTATTGGATATTTTCTCAATACATCCATCGCACCGCCTCCTTTCATTGTTTTCAATCTGATTGTATCAGATTTCTGTGAGGAAGTGGTCGTTTCAGAAAAGACATTTGCCGTATTGACGATACTTTTATTCCGCACTACACTATAAATTAGCCGTCCCGGTTCGCGTTTCGGACGTTTTGGCAAGGGCTTTCGCATTTGCTGTGCCGGCTAGGCTATATAGATAGCAGACCTTGGGGCGTAAGCTCGGGGGCGAGCCATCTAAAAAGAGATTGTGTTACCTAGTCGGTGAATTAACCGGTGTAGCGCAATCTCTTTTATCGAAGTGATTCTTTCGAAAACACGATATTGAACAAGAAACCTGTTTTTTTAATTCTCATCAAAGTGGTATATCTTTATTTGTCTATAGACAAATTCAAGTCGGTTCTCCTCCGCTTCATACGCAAATATCGTCTTTTTATCAGGAGACAGCCTATATTTTTTCCTAAACTTGTATGTTGTTAATACTTCCCATGGCGTCTTTTTTTCACATAGATCAATGAACTCATCAAAAAACTCATCATCTCTAAGTGCATAGTATTCTTCCCAAATAGTAGTATCAAATTCCAAATCATTAGGCGCAGACTCGGAATACACATAATCATATCTCATCCTGTTGTCATAAGTAAATACGACCAAACCTTTGCACTTATCGCAATACCATAAATCATACTCCTCCTCCGGATGATCATCATAGTCATATGTGTCATATATGGCCAGATTCTGATATTCATCAGTTTGCAATTTAAAATCAGGGTGTCTCTCAGTAAACTCCTTGAAATAGTTTAGCCTGAAAGCTTGCACTATCGGTTTTCCATCACCATTCCACATGTCATGTCCATTCGGACAATTTGTATGTGCCATGTTTTCCCCTTTCTACTGTCGAATGAGTTTCTCATCCAACTCGTACAATAACTCATTCACATCCGCGATATCTGTAATACCCTCCCGCAGGCAATAATACACCACACGATCCCACTGAATGGACATCGACAAACTATAACCGGCGCTTTGAAGCAGGTCCTCTGCATCTTTCAGAGACAGCTTCAATGCAAATGCACAAGCAACCGCCGTCTCTTTCTTGGGCTGGTAATTGACATTCGTCTTAATCGCCGAGAAGAGTTTCCGGTCCATTTTTGCTGAAATGTAGAACTCCTTCGGTGTCAAGCCACGTTCCGCGATTCCTCGCATGATATATTCCGAAAAGGTCGGGAATCTCTTTTCATGTTCTAAAAGGTACTTGTTGAAATCATCAAACTCGTGAATAACCTCCGGCACTTGAATGCTGTAGCGCCTTCCAGCTGCATCCCCTGCGTGCTCTTTCTTCCACTCCGGACTAAGTCGCTGGATGCCGGCTATCGCGTTCTCGTACCACTCATCGTCGTGCCTACGCTCGGGTGTTTCGTCATTTTTGTTGAATCCCATCCTCATAGCATCAACCTCCGCAAAGAATTATAGCACAACAAGCATACGATAACAAGCGAACAATGGCTAATCTATCCATCCAAGTGCATTGTATCACAATTAAATACATAAATGGTCGTTTCAGAAAAGACATTTGCCGTATTGACTTAATCTAACTATATACTATAATCAAAATAGGCAATCGAAAGAAGTGTCCCTCGTCGGGAAATTGGATCCCGGGGACAGACACAATTCAACCCATAGCAGGTACCTCGGGCTTGGGGTATGCTTTGACCATTCGCTGAGGCCAGCCTTATGGGGTTCTGCCTATCAAAGCAAAAGTGGTTTCGGTTTGTTCCCGTCCACTGGGACGAGGGTAAACCGTTACCACATTATTTACAGCCGTCCCCGACCTCGTTTCGGACGTAAGGGCAGGGGATTTTGCATCTGCCGGGCGGGCTAGGCTAATGGCTTAGGATTGTTGGATTAAGCCTTGGTAATCCAATCATATCCTGGAACTCTGGTCCCAAGGCATTCCGTGTTTACCATGACAATTATGACAGGTAACAAACGACGGCCGGTAATCCTTGGTTAATACCAATAGCCCAAAAGAGATTGTGGCGTTGATACAGCTTAAAACCTGTTGCCCACAATCTCTTTTTTTATCTGATCAACCACCCTCCGCCGGAGTCCGGCTTCTGCTTCACTTCCCATGGTACCGGGATACCTTCAAGCTGACCTTTGGCCGCTTTTTCATGGACATTGGTATTATAGAGGTCGTATAAGATATTGTCCTTGGATATCCGGTTATCGAAAGGAACGATGGTCGTTCCGCATTTGATGAGACCGGTGCCAGGAGAGGAGTTCTTAACGAACTCAAGCTGGGCATCGGTGACGCCGATGGTCTGGCGCATCCGCATGGAGTCGATGTCGGACTGCTTCAGGATAACGATGAACTCACTGTTGGAAATGAGGGTTGCCGCCACATCACTCTGCAGAAGATCAGAGACATTCTGGCTGATTCCGGTGCAGAGACCTCCCTGCTTGCGGACCTTTTTCCACAGCTGCTGGAGGTAGAACGCACTGTAATCACTCTTCAGAAGAACATGGCACTCATCGATGTAGAGCCAGGTCGCCCTGCCCTTTCTGGCATTCTGCATGATCCTTGACTGGATGGCTTCCATCATGACGAGCATGGCCACAGGAGCAAGCTGATCACCCAGTTCCTGAATGCCATAGACTGTGAAACGATTGTCGATATCCACATTGGTATGATGGTTAAAGATGTTCAGTGACCCCTTTACAAAGAGCTCAAGACACAGGGCGAGTTCCTTGGCCTCCGGGTCCTCCTGCTCCTTGAGTAGGTTGTAAAAGTCTGTCATCAGCGGCACCTTTTTCTCGCGGAAAGCCCGGTAGTACAGTTCGATCGTACACCGGTCCACGATGGTATTGTGCTTCTGGTTGAACTCTCCTCCCATCAACTGATCAAAGAGACTCATAAGGAACTGGCTCTTCTCCGCTTTGATCCGCTTGAAGTTCGCCGGATCCATATCGGTCAGATCGACCTCCAGCGGATTAACATAGCTTTCCGAATAGGCGGATAAGTTGATAATCGTGCCGCCGTAGGCCTTCGCCACATCAAAATACTCGTTCATCGGATCGATGACGATGATGTCATCATTGGTTTTCAAGAACACCTGCCCCATCTCATTTTTCGCAAACATTGATTTTCCGCCGCCGGGAACGGCAAAGATGAAGCCGTTTCCGTTCATATAGAGCTTCCGGTTGCCGATGATGATGTTTTTGCTAACCTGATTGATGCCGTAGTATATCCCGTACTTATCCGAGAGTTCCTGAACATTGAATGGAAGCAGAGCGGCCAGTGGCTGGGTGAGAAGTGTTCGCATCGTCTTCACCTGACGGTTGCCGATGGGAAGAGCTGTCGCCAGTGCCTCCTTCTGTTGCAGCGAATGAGGACTGATTGTGACAGCGTTCTGCTTTCCGATGGTCTGTATCGTCTCAGTGACACTTTCCAGTTCCTCCTTCGTATCGCAGGTGATAATCATCGTCACGCCCACATAGAAGAGACACTCATCGTTCTCCCGGATGTCGTCCATCATGGAGATGATCTCTTTTTTTTCCACCAGCTTCGGATAAGAGATATCCGAGGCAAAGTCGTTGTTTCTGTTCCGGACGCGCTGCTGCTTGATGATGTCGTTCTCCACGCCGAGATACTTTTTCTGCAATACCTTGGTTGTCAGATCCTTAGGGATCGGCACCACATCGATGCTGGTGATGGAGTGCACCGGCAGACTCGTCAGCTCACCGATGAAGTTTACCGCCATGCTGCTCGATGGATACCTTTTGATAAAAAGCGCCCGGCAGAACTTTCCGCTCTGCAGGAAATAATCCTGATAAAGGTAACATCGCCATTCACGATATCATTTTTGAAATCCCGGGCCATCTTCTTGCCCTGCTTGATATCGAGGTTGAAATCATTCTCTTCGCCCAGATGGTAGAAGTTGTACAGGGTTTTCAGGCGTTCATTGCCGGTGAGCGGTGTGAGCTCCGAGCCAAGATCAGCGAAGCTCCTCGTGATGGTCGCCTCGATGGTGGCGAGTCTTGCCCGCGCTTCCTCGTAGGTTTTGCGCTCGATAGTGATGGTCAGGTACCTCTCCCGCTCAATTCCCTGACTGCCATCCATGATCTTCTCCATGATGATTGAGTTGTACTCCTCGCGGAGGCGCTGAAACTCATCCCCGATGTGTGGTAGTAGCACCATCTCCTCTAGTTCCTCCATATCCTTGTTTTCGTTGGCGATGGTGATCTTAAATCGGCAGTCGAAGGAATTCAGAAGCTTGCAGTACTCCTCCAGGATGTCCTCCTTCTCGTCGTGGTTGGACGTGACATAGTTGATATCCTTGAATCGATAGCTCTTGGAATATCGTGTATTCGATAACTGAAATATACCGTTCTCCGCCACTTTCTGAACATCGATAGTCTGCTGGACAGACTTGGGTGTTTTGTAGAGTGGGTCGTCCGGGCGTTTCAGCTCTTTCATTTCATTCGTAAATAGTTTCATGCGCCGTTTGCTCCTTTCCTCTTTCTCCCTGATTTCTTCTCTTCCTTTTTCTGTTTCTTTGCGAGGATCCGGTCGGCGGCAGTCTTCTTATTATTCTTCCGCAGAAGCTCTGTTTCCTCACGAAGCAGCCGCTCCAGTTCCTCGTCGTCCTCGGTGGATTCGTAGTGGAGGGTGGGCTGTCGCCCCGTGAACTGAAACCGCAGTCGCATCATCTCCACAAAGGTCATCCCGTGGAAGGAATAGAAGCCGGTGAGTGCGATTGGTGCCACGACCGGTACGGTGATGTAAGCCGCCATAGTCAGTCCCACATACGGATAGACCAGCAGGACTATCCCTGCACCCGCCGACAATGCTATGGCGCTGTAGATCAACTGCTTCAGTGACAAACCTAAAATGACCGATTCCTTGAACCGGTCCAGATCTCTGTTTACCTCTATATTCATTTTTCAATCCTTTCTTTTATAAGCCGAGCGCCTTGCTCGTCAGGTTCTGTGCGCCCTTAACACTGCCGACCGTGAGTGCGATTCCGAAGGTTAGCTCACACAGGTACAGTAGCACCGCTGTCCAGCCGGAAGAGCCTCCGCCTATCACCGGCACACCGGCGTTCAAAAGCGCGTTGCACACGATGATTGCAAGTGCCATGGTCACCGCCTCGAAGACCACCGACAGAAAATACTTGGTATAAGTGACGGCCGTACTGGTCACCATCCGGTTGCCGCTCATGGTTGAGTAGG
>JAFYBS010000024.1 GCA_017540125.1 Eubacterium sp. | reverse complement strand
TTTGAGATCGGCGCGGCCGAGCGGGAGGAAAGGATCAAAAAATTCGCTGACCGGTTTGAGCTGACCGATGCCCTGGGTGACCAGATCGGTTCCTATTCTCATGGTATGAAGCAGAAGGTGGCGCTGATCTCGGCGCTGATCCACGAGCCGAAGCTGCTCGTACTGGATGAGCCTTTTGTCGGACTGGATCCGAAGGCCTCCTTCATCCTGAAGGAGATCATGCATGAGATGTGTGAGAAGGGGACGGCGGTTTTCTTTTCGACACATGTTTTGGATGTGGCGGAGAAGCTCTGCAACAAGGTGGCTATCATCAAACAGGGAAAGATCATTGAGACCGGCTCCATGGAGGAGATCACGAAGGGGCAGTCGCTGGAGGAAGCGTTCCTGAATGGAGAGGAAGTTTGATAATCGCGAAAAAACGCACGATTAAAGAGGAGGTAGAATAGTGAATAAGAACATCCTGCTCCTGCGGACACTGCTTCGGTCCACCAGCCAGAGGAATAAATACAAATATTGCAAGGACAAAAAGAAACGCCGGATGATTCGGGCCAGCTTCGTCGGCTACGCGCTGGTCTATCTGGTGATCATGGCGTACTGCATCGCCACCTGTATCGGCTACGGGAATATCGGGATTATCGATTCCGCGCCGGTGGTCTGTGCGCTGATGCTCTGTACCATCGCTTTCTTTTTTACGCTGTTCAAGACCAACGGATACCTTTTCAATTTCAAAGAATACGATATGCTTATGTCGCTGCCCTTTGAAACAAAGACGGTGGCGGCGTGCAAGTTTATGTATATGGTTATCAAGTCGTTGCCGTGGTATATCAGCATCTCGGTAGCTATGATGATCGGCTACGGGATTTATGCGAAGCCGGCTTTCTATGTCTATCCGCTGTGGCTCATCCTGTCGATGATCGTTCCGGTGGTTCCGACGCTACTGGCCACTTTTTTCGGCTTTATCATCGCGAAGCTCACGGCGGGGTTCCGGAAGAGGAACATCCTGCAGACGGTTGTGATCTTTGCCTTTATGATTCTCTGTTTTGCGGCCCGCCCCCTTCTGGAGGATATGTTTAAAAATAACAAGGTTGAGCAGGTGCTCACGTCGATGTCGGATGCGACCGAACAGGCAGCGGGTGTGATCCTGCCTGCCAAATGGTTCTCGGATGCGGTGACGAAGACGGATGTCGTCAGTATCCTGCTTCTGGTCGGGATCAGTGCCGTCCTGTTTGCGCTGGTCTTTCTCATCATCGGAAGTTCCTATCGCAAGATCAATTCGGCGATGAAAAACCATGCGGCGGCGAAAAAGTTCCGGATGACGGAGCAGAAACAAAGAAGTGTACTAAGCACCATCGCCTACAAGGAATTCAAGCGGTTCACAGGGTCGAGTGTTTATATGGTTAATGTCGGCATCGGTGAGGTCTTGGCGGCGCTGATTGGACTGGTAACCCTGATCCTCGGCTTTGACCGGTTGATCGGTCTGGTGACGGGAAACGCGCCCTTTGACCATGCTGTGGTCATACCGGCGATCCCGTTTATCGTCTATTTCTGTCTCGGGATGATGGCTACAACGGCAGCTTCGCCTTCTCTGGAAGGAAAAAACTACTGGATCGTCCAGAGCCTTCCGATCGAAATGAAAACTTTGTATCAGGGTAAAATGCTGTTCAATATGTATCTGACGGTACCGTTTATGGCGCTTTCTACCCTGTGTATGAGCATCTCCGCCCGTGTGTCTGTCCTTGACATGTTTCTGTATCTGATCCTTGGGTTTGTCCTGTGTACCTTTTCCACGACCTGGGGTTGTGCCTGCGGGGTCAAACATATGAAGTTGGAATGGGAGAACGAGATCGAAGTGGTCAAGCAGGGAGCAGCGGTTGCGGTTTATCTTTTCCCAAACATGCTTCTGTGTTTGGCGTGTGGCGCTTTGACTGTCTATCTCGGCATGAAGATGGATCACCGGCTGGTAATGCTGATCATGATTGCCGGTTTTGCCGGACTGGCCGCGCTCAGCTATCGACGGGTTTTGTCGCTGGTGCGTGCAAAAGGTAAAAAGAATTGAGAAAGGGGATGGTGATTGATATGTCGGAAGAACGGGTTGTCATGGAGGTTAAGGGAGACGGAGTAACGATGGAGACACAGGTGAAAAAACGAAACACCGGTTTGTTTTTGCAGAAATTTCTACCCTATGACAGAATTTGTATCCAATGTCATGATAATCCCGATGCGGATGCGCTCGCATCGGGTTTTGCTTTATATCGGTATTATCAGAAAAAAGGGAAAAGGGTTCGTTTCATCTACGGTGGGAAGAACGAAGTGACCAAGCCCAATCTCGTTTTGATGATCCATGAGCTGCAAATTCCCGTAGAGCATGTTACGATCGGACCGGCACTCGAATGTGATATTCTCATCACGGTTGATTGCCGGTACGGGGAAGGAAATGTCACTCATTTTGACGCACCGGTCGTGGCGGTGATCGATCATCATCAGTGCGGGGTAGTGCAGGACGAGAATTATTATGTCCGTTCCAATCTGGCATCCTGTTCCACGATAGTCTGGGACCTGCTTCATCAGGAGGGGATCGACATCAACGGGGATGTCGACCTGGCAACGGCGTTATACTATGGACTTTACAGTGATTCCAACCAGTTCGAGGAGTTGTTCCATCCGATGGATCGGGATATGCGGGATTATCTGAAAAAGGATGATGCTCTCATCTTCCGGTTGATCAACACCAACCTCTCGATGGAGGAGTTGGGGGTGGCGGGACGCGCGCTGAACCGTCAGACGTTTTCTGAGTCGGAGCATTTTTCTGTCATCGAAACCGACCCCTGTGATCCGAATATCCTCGGGATTATCAGCGATTTTGTGATCCAGGTGGAGGAGGTGAATACCTGTGTGGCATTCAATCGCGGTCACGGCGGATATAAGCTTTCTGTCCGCAGCTGCGTCCGTGAGACCAAAGCGAATGAGTTGGCGGAGTTTCTGTGCGAAGGAGTGGGCAACGGTGGCGGTCATCTCAACAAAGCCGGTGGCTTTATTTCGGAGGAATTGCTGAAAAAGGAACGACCGGATGGGGATGTCGGCACATTTTTAAACGATAGGATGGAGGCTTACCACCGGATCTACGAGATTATCTATGCATCCGCATATGACATCGATATTTCTGACATGGTGCACTGCCAGAAACGTCCCGTGACGATCGGATATGTGAAAAGTACGGATATGATGAAGGAAGATACGCCGATCCTGGTTCGTACGCTGGAGGGAGATGTGGATCTGAGAGTGGAGGGGGATCTCTATCTGATGGTCGGTGTGGAGGGAGAGGTTTATCCGATTCGGGAGGAAAAATTCAAACGCAGTTATGTTCCTTCTGACCGTACCCCTGAGATTGAGACGGATTACGCGCCGACGGTAAGGGATAACATATACGGTGATGTATATGAACTGACGGAGTTTATGAAGCCCTGCATGGCTACGGGAGGGACACCGGTTTATGCCAGAAAGCTGGATCACCCCGTCAAGGTGTTTACGGCATGGGATCCGGATAAGTATTACCGGGGACTGACCGGAGATTATCTGGTGGTCAGAGAGGATGATCTTCATGATATCTATGTGGTTCGGGGGAATATCTTCGATAAAACCTACGAGCAAATTCGGGAGAACAAAGAAGGATGAATTCGGAGTACGTCAAACACAAGGTTAAGCATACGGAACAGAGATATCTGAAGATGTTTCGCGGGGTGTTTCTGTCGCTTCTGATGGGGGGAGCGCTGGGAGTGGTGGGAGCAGCCTTTAATCTGTCGGTCGAATGGGTGACGGATTATCGAATTTCGCATGGATGGCTGTTGTTCCTGCTGCCGGTAATGGGGATTGTGATCCTGTTTCTTTATCATGTTCTTCTCCATGACAGGGACCGTGGAACGAACCTGGTCCTTCTCTCCATCCAGTCGGATGAGGACATACCGCTCCGAATGTCTGCTTTGATCTTTGTTTCTACGGTTTTGTCGCACCTGGTGGGGGCTTCCGTAGGTCGTGAGGGAGCGGCTCTCCAGATTGGAGGAGCTGTCGGGAACAAGCTGGGGCGGCTTTTCAGCCTCTCGAAGGAAGAGAAAAAAACGCTGACGATGGTAGGAATGTCCGCCATGTTTTCATCGCTTTTAGGTACACCGATGGCAGCGGCGTTCTTTCCGCTGGAGGTAGTGAGCGTCGGGATTATGCACTACAGCGCGCTGCTCCCCTGTGTGTTGGCCTCCTTTGTGGCCAGGGAAGTGGCGAAGTTTATGGGGGTGGGGGCCCCTTTCTTTGACATCGGGTCGATACCGGAGTTTCAGTGGCTGCCGGTTCTGGAGATCGCCGGGCTGGCAGTTTTGTGCGGACTGGTTTCCATCGTGTTTTGTATGTCGCTTCGGTTTGGAGAGTTTTATGCCAAAAAATGGCTGACAAACCGGTATCTCCGGTCGGCTGTCCTGGGGACGGCGGTTCTGGGAATGACCCTGCTGATCGGCGATCAGACCTTCAACGGAGCCGGAGTGGATTATATCAATTCCTGCGTGGTCGGGCAGGGGACGTATGATGGGTTTATCATCAAGATCGTGTTCACGGTTCTTTCGATTGTGGCCGGATATCGCGGTGGTGAGATTATCCCATCGTTTTTTATCGGGGCATCGCTGGGGGCTGCCTACGGAAACCTCATCGGATTCGAACCGGCACTCTGCGCCGCTGTGGGCATGGGAACCGTGTTCTGCGGGGTGACAAACTGCCCGGTGACTTCAATCCTGATCTGTATGGAGCTTTTCGGGTTCGGAGGAAGCTGGTATTTTGTTCTGGCCTGTGCCGTGGCGTATATGTTTTCCGGGTATTACGGTCTGTATACGAGCCAGAGGATTGTATATTCCAAGTTTAAGTCGAATTATATCGATAAGAAAGCGCAGTAACCGTATTTCGCGGAAATGGTTGATTTTCTGTATCATATATGATAAAATAGAACAGAGTATATGCTTCGGGGAGTAGAAAGCAGATGTTTTTGAGGGCAGTCTTGGAGGTCAGTTTTGAGTAATCGAACATGGGAAAGAATCATAGAGGATGTGCGCGTACGCATGACCGGGAGATTTACGGAAGGAAAAACGGAGTTAGACCTTCTGTCACGGCCTGCGATTTGTCGTATATTCAGGGAAACGGCGAGAGATATACAGAAAAAAAACGGATTTCCCGCCCTGACAAAGAAGGAACTGGCTGAAATACAGGATTATTACCGGGGAGCACCGAAGATCGATCCGATTTATCATCAGATTTACAAGGGGCGAACCGGACGTTTTGATGTGACCTATATGCCGGACGATCTGTATTACGGGTATATCGAGCCTCATTTTACAGATCGTGAAGCGGCGAGGTATGTGGACAACAAAACCATGTATTATCATCTGTTTCGGGATGTCAGATTGCCGGAGCTCATCTGTATGCGGAAGGGATCCGTATGGTTTGACGGGGACGGGCAACCGGTGAACAGCCGGAGTGTGCCGGGACTGATACGTCGGGCCGGTGGTGAGCTGGTGTGCAAGCAGGCGGAGAATTCCGAGACGGGAGCCGGGGTATTTTTCCTGGACAAAGAGGACCCGGTTAATGATTTTCGCAGGCGGGTTCGTCGGATTCCTACCGATGTGGTTGTGCAGAGGGCGATTGAACCGCATCCGGATTTTGCGAAGCTGCATCCCGTATCTGCCAATTCTCTTCGGATCATGTCCTTTTTGAAGCCGGAGGGAGTGCAGATCCTGAGTACCAGCGTCCGCGTCGGTGTCGGGGAAGCCCGGACGGACAATCTCGGTACCGGGGGATTTTTCCTCGGTGTGGATGAGAACGGTGTGACGAGGGGGCTCGGTGCCATGCACGATACGACCATCACGGAGCATCCGGAGCATCATTATTCCTTGAAGGGACACCGGCTTACCGGTATCGATAAGGCGCATGAGCTTGTGAAGAAAATTCATCCGGTGATGGGACGTTTCCGTCTGTCGGCATGGGATGTGATCATCGACAGGGACGGCGAGGCGGTTTTGCTGGAAACAAATATCTCTTTAGGAGAGATATCCAATATTCAGGTATGTAACGGTCCTCTGTTTGGGGAGGATACGAGAAGGATAGTAGAGGAAGTTTTTAATCTATGATGACATGGGACGACAGAATGATAAAAAAGGAATTTCGCAAGGCGTTATTCCCGATTATGTTTTCTGTCCTGGGCGGCACGATCAATACGCTGATAGACAGCGCGATGGTTTCTCAGAGCGAGGGACCGGATGCGCTGGCTGCGGTTACTTTGTGTATGCCGATTTATCTGGTTCAGTGTGTGATTGGGGTTCTGTTTGCCAGCGGGGCTTCGATCATCGCCGTGAATCAGATCGGAAAAAACCGGACTCATGAGGCCCGGAAGGTTTATTTTTCCGCACTGACCTGGTATGTGATATGCGGGGTTATCATGACCGTGGGGGGCGCATTTCTCGCCGGACCGCTGTCACAATTCATCGCGCAGGGAACCGACCTGACCGGATATGTTTACGATTACGGAGTGGTGATGATTCTGGGCACGTTCCCGACGATCCTCGTCTATGTTCCCATCTATTTCCTTCAGATTGAAGGAAAGCCGCGGAGCATATCCCGGTTGATCATTATCATGCTGATTACCGATGTGGTGTTCGACTATGTACTCCTTTTTCCCTGTCATATGGGAATTCTGGGAGCGGCGATCGCTACGGTGATTTCGACAGCGATTGCCTGTGTATATGGGTTTGCCTCCCTGCAAAGGGGACATCTTTTTCGCTTCAGCATAAAAGACATGAAGCTGTACATGAGCAGGAAGATCATCCGGTTTGGATCTCCCTCTGCTCTCGGGAATCTCGTGGACGCGATCA
Organism: Eubacterium sp.; assembly: GCA_017540125.1. Classification (GTDB taxonomy): domain Bacteria; phylum Bacillota; class Clostridia; order Lachnospirales; family Lachnospiraceae; genus Eubacterium_F. The sequence continues at coordinate 9,516 of JAFYBS010000024.1, read as the reverse complement.
AGATGGTCATCCTGAACGGGATTATCCTGTATAACCTCGGAGCGTCGGGGACAGCGGTGTGGGCGGTTTTGAACTGCCTTTCCGAGATATCCATGACGGTCACATCTGGGGTTCCGCAGACAGCAGCGCCGATGATCGGAGTGTATTATCCTTCGAGGGAGAACTCAGCGATCCGGACCCTGATGAAAAAGCAGTTTATCTGGGGGATGAATCTCCTTCTTGTATTCGGGGCACTTCTGGTTATCGGAAATCAGGTCGTGCAGAGTATATTTGCCGTAAAAGAGGACATGCTTATTCCGCTTCTCTGCCTGTGCCTTTTCATGTTGTTTGATATCGTGTCGGGCATGTGGGTCCGCTATCTGAATACCATCGGAAGGATTGCCCTGTCCAACGTGATCAACATCATGAGAAAAATGGGCTTTCCGGTGATACTGACCCATATTCACATTTTCCGAGGGGAAAACCTCTGGTTGTTTTTGCCTGCCAGCGGTCTGCTCACGGTTCTGCTGACGTTTATTCTGATTTGGATTACTTCCAAACGGGAAGAAAAAAAAGGAAGGAAGCTCAGCCGACTGCTTTTGCTCGATGATGAATTGGAAAAAACCAAGCGGGTGCTGGATTTTTCGATCCCTACGAAGAGTGATGAAGTGTGCGACGCGGCGGAGAGGATCAGTGAGTTTTGTGAGCTTCACGGAATGAAACCCAAGGTTCTGATGCGATTGTCTCTGTCCATCGAGGAAATGCTGATGGTTCTCATCGAAAAAATCCCGTCGGCAAGCAGTGTGGATCTGAGAGCCTTTGTGACGGATGATGAGACGGGGATCCAAATCCGTTATGTAGGGGAGTTTTACAATCCGTTTGAAGATGAAGAGAAGGGTGAAAATGAAGATATGATGGGAGTCGTAATGATGGAGAAGCTGGCTACGATGACGGATCACTACTATGCGCTGGGAATCAATACGATTCACCTGTTTTTTGCCAAAGAGTGATAAGCGCATGGTGTTTATAGATGGAGGAAAAGATGAAAACCCCCGGCGAACTGTTGAGACAGATTCTTGATGAGAATAAAAATACAGAATACGGAAGGTTATATAACTTTTCGGAAATTTATAATATAAATGAGTATAAAAAAAGAGTCCCTCTTACCACATATGATGATTATGAGGCCTATGTGGATCGGATGCGAGAGGGGGAAAAAGAGGTACTGACCTCTTACGAGGTGATGACCTACTGTACAACCTCCGGAACGAGTAAAAACCGTGTGAAGTACATTCCGCAGACGCGTAAGCAGTATGAGGTCTACGGAGAGCACCTGGATGCGTTTCCGGATCGGTTTATGGAGGAGCATGGAGGAAAACGTCTCTATCAGCAGACGTTTCGGACGGAGCCGGGCGGGGCAGACCCCGAGATGCTGGTTTCGGAGCAATGGTACAAATACAAGGCGGAAACCGGGCGGATGGATTTTGACAGCTATGTCGGAGGCAAGGCACTGCTTTTTGACAGAGAGAAGTGCGATCCTATCTTTGCCCGTTGTTATGCGGCTCTGCTGGAGAGAGATTTACGGATCATCGAGGCGGTGTTCCTCTATGACGAGTATCATTTTTTCACTTATTTGGAACACTATTATGATCGATTGCTCCATGCGATGAAAACGCATGTTATCCCGGAGAAGCTGGTTCCCTCTGAGACGATGCGCGAGGCGGTTTTATTCCTTCCGATACCGGAAGGCAGGGTGGATGAGATTGAAAAAGCAGCGGAGGGCGGATTTGAGGGGATTGCCCATCGGTTATGGCCCGGGCTGAGTTTGTTGGTGGGAGCTTCCAACCGGTCGTTTTTTGCGGAAAGCGAGGGACTGGATTACTACACGAAGGGGATTCCGCGCTACTATAATATGTATACCATGTCGGAGATGTTTGTGGCTAACTGCATCGGCGAGGATGATTTTCGTTATCGGATATTCATGGATCACGGATTTTTCGAATTCCTTCCGTGCGAGAAGGAGGACGGAGAGGACACCCTGACAGCGGAGGAATGTGAGATCGGCGGGGAGTATGAGCTGATCGTTACGAGCTACAACGGGTTTTACCGGTATCGGACCGGGGATGTGTTGCGTGTTGTGTCGAGGCAGGAGGGGGATCCCGTCGTTGAATTCGTGAGACGAAGGGGAATGGCACTGAACATAGCCGGCGAGAAAGTCAGCATGGTTCAGCTGGAGGAGTCAATTCGCCGTTTGAGAGAAGACGGTATCGCGATCGCGCAGTTTTGCTTTGCTCCGAGTCTGGACCGGGAGGCTGCCTGCTATCATGTGGCCCTGGCGGTATCCGAGGAACCGCCTTTTGATGACGCCGGGATAGCGGATCGATTGGACACACATCTGAGAGAGATCAATTCAGGGTACGCCTGGATTCGGGAGATGTCATATCTGGATCATCCGGTGGTTAAAACACTGGCACCGGAGAGATATTTTCAGTTTTTGAGTAAAAACGGAATGATGGACGGAAATAATAAACCGAAGCATACGGCGCCAACGGGATTTCGGGAGTGGTGATGGTTTGGGTTTGTGATAACTTGTTATGGAGGGAACTATGAAAAAGGACAAACAGCGTGACAATCGAATTCGGATTCATCTGAGTGTCAAAGTCGGTGCTTTGTTAGTCGGACTGACGCTGGTTCTGACGTTGGCCTGTATCTTCATCGGTGGTGCCAAATACAGCAACTCGATCAAGGAGAGGTACAACAGAACAGCCTACCAGGCAGCGGAAACGGCGGCGGAATATCTGACAAAAGAAGAATGGGTTGCCATAACCGAAAACATGGAGAAGTATCGTGAGGGGAAGTTAGATCAATTCGAGGTCAATTCTCTGGTGCAGTCACCCTGGTATCAACGCATGAAGTCTCTTCTCACGGATTTGCGTGAGAACTTCGATGCCAATGATGTATTCTTGTGTGTCATCGATCTGGAGGAGGCCAAAGCATTTACTCAGGAGGCGCTGGATGCCGGTGAATGGAAGCCGATCTATTACCTGTTTGACAACTATCGGGAAAAGAGTGAGGAGCTTACGTTCGGTGATCGGTCGACGATCCTCCCGCAATGCCTGGACAGTATCATCAAGGCAGTGGAGAACTGTGAGCCGGTAGACGAGTATATCATCACGGATACCAAGTGGGGACACAACATCTCCGCCATCCTGCCGGTAAGTGTAGACGGAAAAACCTGTATCGGTGTTTCTTTTGTAGAGATTCCCATGAAAAATCTGAGTGAGGATGAGTTCTCTTTCGTTATACAGATCAGTGGAGTGGCGGTCGTGGTGCTGCTTTTGGCAATCATTATCGGTGTTCTGCTGACGCGCCACATGATCGTGAAGCCGATCCGGATGGTGGCAAACGAAGCGAATCATTTTGTCTCGGAGGACAGAACTATCTCCGACAAGCTTCATAAAATCAAAACCAGAGATGAGATCCAGATGTTGTCGGAGAGTTTGCTTACCATGGAGCTTTCCATCAACGATTACATCGAGAATATCAGAGAAATCACGGCAGAGAAGGAGCGGATCGGAGCCGAGCTGAATGTAGCGGCGCGGATTCAGCTTCACATGCTTCCGAGAGAATTCGATATGTACGACGGTCTGAATGAGTTCCGTCTGTTCGCGACGATGACTCCGGCGAAGGAAGTGGGAGGAGATTTTTATGATTTCTTTATGATCGATGCGGAGAACCTTGCTCTGGTGATTGCCGATGTGTCGGGCAAGGGAGTTCCGGCAGCCCTCTTTATGGTACGCGCAATCACGGCAATCCGCACCCGTACGCTGATGGGCGGTTCCCCTTCCGCGATACTGTCGGATGTCAACGATCAGTTGTGTGTCGGAAATGAAGAAGAGCTGTTCGTCACAGTATGGTTGGCTATTCTCAATCTGAGGACCGGCGAGGGGGTGGCCTGCAACGCCGGTCATGAGCATCCGGCCCTGTGTCATGCGGACGGAACCTATGAACTGGTCAAGTACCGTCACGGACCGGCTGTGGCAACGATGGAGGGAATCATGTTCCGCGAGCACGAGTTCAAGCTGGAGCCGGGTGACACGGTCTTCGTTTATACGGATGGTGTGACCGAGGCGACGGATGCGAACAATGAGCTTTTCGGTGAGGAGCGGACGGTGGAAGCCCTGAACCGGAATCCGAAGGCAGAGCCGGAGGAGCTTTTGAAAAATGCGAAGGCCGGTATCGATGAGTTCGTCAAAGATGCGCCGCAGTTTGATGATATCACTATGCTCGGTGTGCATTATCTGGGAAGTCAGAGATAGGGAAGATACGATATGAAATGGATCCGGTTTACCATCGATACCTGTGTCGATGCGGTAGATATTCTGAGTTATGAGTTGGATGAAATCGGTGTCGAGGGAATCGAGATCGAGGATCACCTTCCTTTATCCGAAGAGGACAAGCAGAAAATGTTCGTCGATATCCTGCCCGATCCGGTTGAGGTGGATGACAAAGCAAAGGTGAGCTTTTACATGGATTCGGAGACCTGTGATCCGGAGCGGGTACTGCTTCAGGTACAGCAGATCCTGGCGGAGGTAGGCTCCTATTCCGAAATCGGCGAAGGAACCGTCAGCATCTCGGAAACGGAAGATAAGGACTGGATCAATAACTGGAAACAGTATTTCAAGCCGTTTCGCGCGTCGGACCGGATCGCCATCTGCCCTACGTGGATGGAACCGGATACTTCACCGGAAATCCTGACACCGACGGAAACCGGAGAGGATCCCATGGTTTTGCGGATTGATCCGGGGATTGCTTTCGGAACCGGCTCGCATGAGACCACGAAGCTGTGCATACAGGCACTCGACAGCCTGCTGAAGCCGGGAGACCGTATCCTGGATGTAGGTTGTGGCAGCGGGATACTGTCGATCACGGCGTTGCTTCTGGGGGCCTCCCATGTGACCGCCATCGATATTGATGAGCTGGCGGTCAATGCGGCCCGTGAAAACTTCGATGCGAATGCTGTTGATAGCACGAAATATAACCTTTTTCAGGGAAATCTTTTATCTGACAATAAAGTTGTCGAACAACTCTCGGAATTGCCATACGATATTGTTGCGGCTAACATCCTGCCGGATGTTTTGGTCCCGCTGACGCCCCTGGTTCCCCGGTTACTGAGGGCCGGCGGCGTTTATATCACCTCCGGCATCCTGGCAGAACGGGCGGAGGAGGTTCGCGACGCGCTTGTCGCCGCGGGATTCTCGGAGATTGTTCTCACTCCGATGGGGGAGTGGGTTGCTTTTTCATGTTCTCTACGATAATTTCTTTCAATTTCTCGTCGGTGAGTATATACTTCTTTCCGAAAATCAGAAGAGCGATGAGCAATCCTGCCACCGGGATGATCACCATGACCATGCGCAATCCCACTACCGAACTGGTACCGGCTGTCTCAGCGGCGCCTGTGTCATTACTGATGTTGAACACGGCCAGCGCGATGGAAGCTACCAGCGCGGCCAGGCCGGAAGCCAGCTTCACCACAAAAGTCTGCATTGAGAAGATCACACTTTCATCCCGTCGTCCGTTTTTGAATTCCCCGTAATCCACCGTATTTGCCAGAAATACCGTAGTCATGACGGTCAGAAGTCCGTTGGCCGAGAAGATAAACAATCCCGGAACAAACAGGATAAACACATTGTTCATCGCGGTAAAAGCGATGAGGAGCAGAGTGCCGTAGCCGACGACAGACATGATCAGGCTGATTTTGAACAACCGTATCAGATTGAAAAACCTTCGTAATATCGGGAAAAGGATCATCATGGACAGGATTTGTATCGCGCCTCCGAACATGTTGAACAGGGTATAGCTACCGTTCCAGTCGGCTCCGCCGAAATCATACTTGAAGAAGTAGATGACCAGATTGCTGGTGATATAGAAGGCGGTGTTGACCAGAACGATGGTGATGACCACGACCATGGCCTGATCGTTCGAGAACAGAGCTTTGAACATCTGTTTGACAGAAGCGGCCTTCATCTCGACAGAGGATTTTTCTTTGATGTTGATACAGGTCAGGAGAGTTGTGATCAGAAAAATAGCGGCAACGATCACGGCAATCCAGAAAAAGCCGTTGATCTCCGTGACGGTAGTGACCATTTTGTCGGTCACTTCGGTTACGCCGAACCGGTCCATCGCGGCTTTGGCCCCGTCCAATCCAAAGGCACCTACCACGGGAACGATTATCATCGTAAAAATCTGGATCAGTGCCGATCCGGCTCCGGCGCAGGATCGTGCCATGGCAGAGACATTCTCCCGTTCTTTGCCGACATTGGTAAACGCGGGGACCATGGACCAGTACGGAATATCCATCATGGTGTACGTCGTTCCCCACATGATATAGAACACGGAGGCATAAGCGATCAGTCCGCTCGCGGACATCCCGGAGGGGACGGCAAAAAGCAGGATAAGGAACACGGAGTTCAGTATCGTGCCGATCAGAAGCCAGGGACGGAAACGTCCGAAACGCGTTTTGGTCTTGGCTACGATGATTCCCATGATAGGATCGTTGAAGGCATCGAACACACGGGCTGCCAGCAAAATGATGCCCATATATACCGGATTGATACCCAAAAGATCCTGGTAGTAGTAGAGGATATAGGTTGCCGTAAGGGCGTAAACCATATCCTTTCCCACGGCACCGGCACCGTAGGAGAATTTTTCACGCGCAGAAAGCCTTTTTTCCATGTTTACCTCCCTACTGTAGAATTCAAAGTCTCCAGCATCGCCCCTTCCCTTACATAATCTCATATTTTTCGGACTTCGTCAATCAATATTATTTTTTATTGATTAAAAAGGATCCATGTGGTAAAATATAATATCGTAGGCGCGTTTGGCGTTGGAAAGGATGAACTTATGAGAACCGAGAAGATGAAGAAGATCCTGTCCGGGTATCTGCGGTGGCCGTTGATACTGGGGATCCTTTTGGTCATCATGAATATCCATGTATATACGATGGATCCGGAGAAGGGCATCTATGTGTCGTTTTATGTCGGGGCATATCTGCTGCTGGCTCTGTTGTTGTACCTGGTCCGGCGTCGGACGGTGTTGAGGGATTTGGTATCGTACGCGATGCGTTTTCAGGTCGCGACAAGCAAAATGGCGATGGAATTCGAGATCCCCATGTGTATTTTGGATTCGAATTTTATCAGTGTATGGGACAACAACCGTTTTCGTGAGGTATTTGCCCCGGAATTGGGAAGACGGTTCGGGATTTCCGAAGCAATCCCCGAGATCGACTTGAAATCCATGCCAAAAGAGGTCGGAGAAACCGGAGATATGCATTTTCATGTAGGAAAATCGTATTACCATGCGGTGATCCGCCGATTGGATATTGATCACACGGGGGATAAGGAAACTCACAGCGAGAAGGAAATGAAGCGCCGGGCAAGACATATCGGGATATCCGGGCAGCTTTTTCTTCTGTATGTGTTTGACGATACGGAAATGGTACGGGTTGTTCAGGAAAATTACGACCAGAGACTTGATGTGGGACTTCTGTACATCGACAATTATGAAGAGAGTCTGGATACGGTGGACGATGTGCGACGGGCACTCCTGATCGCGCTGGTTGACCGGAAAATCAACAAATACATGCTGCAGCATGACGCGATCACCAGGAAGCTGGAGAAGGACAAGTATATTTTTCTCGTACAGCATAAATATCTCGCTGAGATACAGGCGGATAAATTCTCGATTTTGGAAGATATCAAAGGGATCAACGCCGGTGTGGCCGAGGAGACAAACATCACGATTTCCATGGGTGTGGGGTCACAGGTGGATACCTATCGGAAAAGACAGGAATACGCCCGATCTGCCATTGATCTGGCATTGGGGCGGGGCGGCGATCAGGTTGTCGTCAAGACAAAGGACAATACCCTTTATTACGGGGGGAAGAGCATCGAGCAGGAAAAAAATACCCGTGTCAAAGCCCGTGTCAAGGCGCATGCGCTGCGGGATTCCATATCGGTGGCGGATCGTCTGATCATCATGGGGCACAACATGCCGGATGTCGACGCGATCGGAAGTGCTTTGGGCATCTACCGAATCGCGACCGATCTCGGTAAACCGGCCAGGATAGTCGTGGATTCAGTTACTTCCGCACTGGAACCGCTCCTGAAACTGTTTAAAGGAAACAAAGATTATCCCGAGGATTTGTTCCTCAATGCCGGACAGGCATCGGAATATGTCGGGAACGGGAACGGAGTTCTGCTTGTGGTAGTGGACGTAAACCGTCCCTCCTATACGGATGCTCCGGGGCTGATTGAAAAAGTATCTTCCATCGTTGTGATCGATCATCACCGGCAGACCGGAGAAGGGTTTTCCAACCCGACGCTTTCGTATGTGGAGCCGTTCGCTTCTTCCGCATGTGAGATGGTGGCAGAGATTATCCAGTATTCCGGGGATGAAGTTCGCCTGAAGACGCTGGAGGCAGATGCTTTGTATTCCGGAATAATGGTGGATACGAACAATTTTATGAACAAGCCCGGTGTCAGAACGTTTGAGGCGGTAGCGTTTTTGCGTCGCTGCGGGGCGGAGATGATCCGTATCCGAAAGATGTTCCGTACCGATCTGGAGGAATACAAAATTCAGGCCGAGGCGGTGCGAAACATGAACCTGTTTATGGATGCCTATGCCATAGCGCCCTGCCATGCGGATCAGTTTTCGGATCCTACGATCATCGGTTCGAAAATCGCCAATACCTTTTTGGATATTCAGGGAGTTAAGGCTTCCTTTGTGTTGACGCCGTATAACGGCAAGATTTTTATCAGTGCCAGGTCCATCGATGAACTGAACGTACAGCTGGTTATGGAAAAACTCGGTGGCGGGGGGCATATCAATATGGCCGGCGCGCAGCTGACGGATTGTACTCTGGAGGAAGGCATCGAGAAGGTAAAGAAGGTTCTGACCGATATGAGAAAGGATGGTGACATCGATTGAAGGTAGTTCTGTTTGAAGATGTGAAGTCGCTCGGGAAAAAGGATGATATCGTTGAAGTGAGCGATGGTTATGCCAGAAATTTTATTTTCAAAAAAAAGCTCGGCGCCGAGGCTACACCGAAGGCGCTGAACGATCTGAAGCTGAAAAAGCAAAATGACGAGAAGGTGGCTGCCCAGAAGCTGGAGGAGGCCAAAGCGCTGGCCGCGGAAATCGCCGATCTGTCGGTCGAGGTCTCGATCCGGGCCGGGCAGGACGGAAGAGCCTTCGGGGCAGTGTCGTCTAAAGAAATCGCAACAGCGGCCCGCATGCAGCTCGGGATGGAGCTGGACAAGAAAAAGATGGTGCTGAAGGAGCCGATCAAATCGCTGGGCACATATCAGGTTCCGATCAAGCTGCACCCGCAGGTGACAGCGGAGCTGAAGGTGATAGTGAAGGATAAAGGCTGAAATAAGGGATAATCAGAGTATGGAAGAAGAGTTGGTAGTTCGCCGTGTGATGCCTCACGATCTGGTGGCGGAGCAGTCCGTGATCGGGTCCGTGTTGATTGAT
>JAFYBS010000229.1 GCA_017540125.1 Eubacterium sp. | reverse complement strand
CATCGGGTAGATCAGATACCAGGGCAGGCTTCTCCTTTGCGGTGACGTTGTACCCGATGGTTTCTCCGTCTCCTCCACGGGATCTGTCGGTGTCGCAGTATCGGACGGTGGCAGAGTGACCAGCCGGATCTCCTCTTCCGGGTCTGCCGTTGCCACCGGCAGGTACGACGGCAGGACCGGCTTCGCTGTGTGTGACGGAACTTCGGCCGGTGCTTCTGTAGGAGCAGTAACAGGAACCGAAGCCGTCGGCGCTTCCGTAACCACCGATGTTTCCGGTGTCGGCGTCGGCTCCGGGGTGGGATCCGGCTTATCCTCCAGTGTCATCACTCCGTCATGGATCCGTGTCACCAGTCCCTTCTCCCGCAGAGCCGTTTCCGTCGAAAAATACTTCCCCTGACTTTTCCCCGACAAACCACTGACCAGCATCAATCCGGCCCTCGGTCTGTCCGGGATCAATCGGATGGCGCCGCCGGAACGAAACCCGTTTCCGACCCGAAACACAAGACCGTCCTTCAGCCAGATCTCGCCGATTTCAACCGCTCCGTCTCCCGTCAGTTTTCCACCGACTGCACCGATATCCTCTCCTCTCTTCCCCTGATTCCCTCGGATCACCGTCCCCTGTATCACACAATCTCCGTCATTGGCCAGTCCGCCTCCAACACCGCCGAAGTCTTTCCCACCCGACCGGACTCCTGTTACGGAATTCCCGCTGATGGAGCCACCGTAGAATCCGGCGGTTCCGTGGTTCAATACACCTCCGCCTCTCCCGTCGAAGCCCTCCACGGCGCCCACACCGGACACCCGGTTGCCGGTGATCTGTCCGGATTTCATATAGAACACCCCACCCCGGTCGATGCGCACTCCGGCTCCTCCGGTGACACAGGTGTTGTTACGGATGACTCCTCCGTCCATCACGCACACACCCCCGGCACGTACACGAACGGCTCCTCCGCCGTCCGATTTTTTCGTACTGTTTTTATTCTCTTTTAGTTCCGTTCCTCTTCCTATGGTCAGCTGTCCGCTGTTCACCTCAACCAGCCATCCATACAGCCTTCCGGCCAATACCGGAGCGTCTCCCCGGCCATCGATCGTCACACCGGACAACCGCAGCGCCTCTCCCTGCACCGACAACAGGCTCCCTCCGAAACACGAATTATCCGTGATGGCCCGTCGCAAAGCTCCCGGCCCTGTCAATGTTTTTCTCCCCCGGACAACCAGCGTCTCCCGGACCGTGATCGTCTCCTCCAGCTCGATCACCTCTGTGTCGCAGTTCCCAAGGGCCTTTTTCAGCTCATCACGGTTACTGACTTTCTGTATTCCCTCAGCTGACGCTGAGCGGCTGATCGGAAACAAAAGAAGGATAAAAACCGGCACCGCCATCCGCAACCAAAACCTCCGTTTTTTCCGAAACATTCCCGTAAACATAGGACATCTCTCCCTCCGATAACCAGTCAAACACCTTCTCCGTCATTTCCCGCAGCTTCTCTGCCAAAGGATAAAAAACATCCCCTTTCTCACTGTGATAACAACTCATCAGAAACGGGATCATCACTCCCTTTGACGCGGACCATGAGATACACACTGTGAGGAACCGTCGCCAAACGATCCTCCCGGATCCCGTATTCCCTGCCTATCCGTTCCGCCGTGAACTCAGAATCCTCCTCGTAATTACCGATCAGATAAAATGCCTTCCGGTGGATCTCCCTGTGATTTCGGATCATACTGTCCCACGCCACCCGGTTTTGCGGCAGACTGATGATCACACGATCTGCCGCGCTCAGGATGGAACGGTTGGTCGGGGCCGTCGCCTGAAGATCCATCCACACCATGGGAACCTTTTTTTCCAGCGTACCCAAAAAGCTACGCAGTTTCCCACCCAGATGATAATTCAGTTGCTCCGGCCCCAGATCCGCACCGATGGGGAAGTACATCAGCCTTTCTCCGAAAAACCGCTCTGCCATCCATTCAAGCTCCAGAAGCGTCGGCTCCTCTCTGTCTCCCACACGACGGAGCAGTGACCCCAGTCCTCCCGAACGGTAATACTGGCTCTCCTTCACCTGTGATTTGCAGAGGATACTTTCCAGTCCTCCCTGTGATTTATGATTCTCAAAAATCACCGCCTGCCTCATGGGAAATGCCATGGCATACCAGACACTGATACAAGCCAAATGGACGGTACTTCCCCCTGTCCCTCTCCTGTTACTCCAAAACGCTACCTTCATCTATCTCATCCCTCTTTCCCTCAGGAACGTTGCCGTTCCTTTTTACCGCCTCTCCGATGTCGCCCTATATATAAGGCAGCGCTGCCCACCCGTTTTTGAGTTTCCGACAACATCCTTTCAGCGGAGTGTATCGAAGATGATATCACCGTCACCCCCTTTTTGTAAATTGTGAAAACACGCCAAACCCACGATGAAAAATTCTGTAAAAATAAACAAATCGGCCTATTTTTTTGTCGTTCGTAATAAAAAAAAGACGTAACACCCACCATATGTGACGTGTTACGTCTCTCTATTTTTTTGATTAAAAAATATCAATTCTTATAATACTTCGATCTTGATCATATTGGTTGTTCCGGATATCCCGCTGGTCACTCCGCCCGTGATCACGATCCGGTCTCCCTTTTCCAGAGCCAACGTATCTCTGGTCAGATTTTTGGCCGTATAGAAAAGAACCTCCGTCGATGGCAGCTGCTCACACATCACCGGCAGCACACCCCAGGAAAGGGAAATCTGACGCCACCTTTTTTCACTGGTTGTAAGTCCCAGGATATCCATGGGCGGGCGAAACCGCGCGATCATCCGTGCCGTCATACCCGACAACGTACAGGCCACAATCGCTTTGGCATTTATATCCAACGCCATATCACAGGTGCCGTGAGATACGGCATCGACATCATTCTGAATCGTAAACTCGGCTTTATGAAACCTCTTGGCATAGTGGATCCGACTCTCCGTCGCCACGGCGATCTTCGCCATCGTTTTGCAGGCCTCGATGGGATAATCCCCGGCTGCCGTCTCTCCCGACAGCATAACCGCACTGGTCATATCGTACACGGCATTGGCAACATCCGACACTTCCGCTCTGGTAGGCCTCGGGTTTTTCGTCATGGATTCCAGCATCTCCGTCGCCGTGATCACCTGCTTGCCGAGCATGCGGCATTTCTGGATCAGATCCTTCTGGATGCCGGGCAATTTTTCAAAATCCAGCTCCACGCCCATATCCCCACGGGCCACCATTACGCCGTCGCTTTCCTCGCAAATCTCATCGATGTTGTCCACGCCGGACTGATTCTCGATCTTCGCGATCAGCGTCATATCATCTCCGCCGTTCTTGTGTAAAAATGTTTTCACATCCACCATATCCTGCCGTACCGAAACAAACGAGCATGCGATGATATCCACATCGTTTTCGATACCGAACAGAAGATCCGACTTGTCCTGATCCGACAGATATTTCTGTTTGATATGCTTGCCCGGGAAGCTCATGCTTTTCCGGTTGGAGAGAACTCCTCCGCAAGTTACCTCGCAACGGATCTCCGTCCCCTCTATCTCCTTCACTTGAAAGCTCATCAAGCCGTCATTCAGGAGAATCGTATCCCCCGGAGACAGTTCTCCCGGAAGTCCGGCATAGCTGACACTGACGCGGTTCTGATCCCCCTCAACATCTTCGGAGGTGAACGTAAAGGAATCCCCTTCCTTCAGCTCGACACTTCCGTCACGAAACGTCCGGATGCGGTACTCCGGCCCTTTTGTATCCAACAGGATCGCGATAGGCAGTCCCAGTTCCTCCCTCACTTTTTTGATCGTATCGATCCTCTGTTTGTGCTCGGGATGAGTTCCGTGAGAAAAATTCAGGCGTGCCACATCCATTCCGGCCTGACACAGCTCTTTCAGTTTTTCTTCCGAATCACTGGCCGGTCCGATGGTGCATATGATTTTGGTCTTTCGTCTCCAGGGTTTGTTTTCCATAGTGTCAATCCCCTCCTCTTGTCATTTACGCGCCGTATTGTTCATAGTAGCTGTCGATCCGTGACTTGATCTCGTCGTCGATCACTACTCTCCCACACACCTCTTTATTATAGAGAGCTTCCGTCACCTCGGACATGGATACGATCGCTGCCGTGGGAAACCCATAGGTACGCTGTATCTCGTCCAAAGCTGTCCCCTCTCCGGTCTTCCCCTGTTCCTGACGGTTCAGAGAGACGATGAGTCCCACCACCTCTACCTTTGCCTGCGCCTTCAGGATCGGAAATGTCTCCTCGATGGATTTTCCGGAGGTGGTCACATCCTCGATGATCACAACCCGGTCACCGTCCTTCAGATCACTTCCCAGGAGGATCCCGGTATCTCCGTGGTCCTTGATCTCCTTCCGGTTGGAGCAGTACCGGATCTGCTTATGATAGAGAGCGTCGTAAGCAATCGTCGTTGCCACGCCCAGTGGGATCCCTTTGTATGCGGGGCCGAATAGCACGTCAAAATCATCTCCGTAGTGTTCGTGGATTGCCTGCGCATAGTACTCGCCGAGACGTCTCAGCTGACCACCCGTCACATAGGCACCCGCATTCATGAAAAATGGTGACTTCCGTCCACTCTTCAATGTGAAATCTCCGAACTTCAAAACCTCCGATTCCACCATAAACTCTATGAATTCCTTTTTGTATGCGTCCATCCTACCACTCCTCCCAGTTTCGGAACAAATCTTCAGTGATGCTCTGCTATTCTAACACACCCGCTTCGAAAATGCAAGTTGTTGCACGCAATTCGATTGTGTCAAGTGTTTATGGGTTTTTTCTCCAGTTCCTTTTTTATGCCATTCTTGCAGGGTGGTTTAGTAGTGGGATTTGTAGTGCCCGGTCTTGTTGCCAGACATGACCGTCAGACGCACGAACGGCGGTCGACTCGAAGCACCTGTCGATCCCTCAGGTCCGCCCTCGTCAGACTCGCTTGCTGCGCGCGACCCGACACTCGTCACGCGTCATCTCGCGTGACTCCTATCGGCTCTTCGCAGCTGACGCT
>JAFYBS010000228.1 GCA_017540125.1 Eubacterium sp. | reverse complement strand
CAAAGCGTATGTAAAGCGTACGGATGATCCTTCCATGGCATTAACAGATATCACGATACGTACGGATGGAGACGGAAGTACCCAGGAGGGCTTAAAAAATTATGATGTCGCGCTTCCGAGAACACAGGTTTACAATTCACTTTATACAACACGGGATAAGAATTCCGGCGATCCGATCTGTGATATCTATTTTGTAAAAGATTCACTTGATTGTAACGGTGCGGAATTCGCTTTCGACAGAGTCAATTCACAGGAACGGGTGCCGTATACATCTTTTTCTGCCAGAGCGCATGAATTACAAGATACAAACATTCCGGTATATACCGTATATCTCAGGGACAATCTTGCCCAAAAGTATGTCAGTGGTCTCAAACTTGTCAAAGGAGACTCTGATAAGGTAAAAATGGATATGATCTTCAAGGGGTATAAGTTTATAAAAAATGTTGAGCTTGGCGGTGAGGCTTACACCTTGGGAATTGTCCGGACAGACAGTGTTAAAGAAGCCTTGAGAGGGGTTTACCTTGTTGATAAGGGATCTTCCTATAAGCTGTATACATCAAAAAGCGAGGGGGCAGGAACGGCAATCTTGGATGTATGCCCCAAAAGTGAGATGCTGGTAAGCGAAGGAGAGACAACAACCGTTGGTAATTGGGTTCAGAAGTATTTCCAGGGAGATAGCTTCCGAGACTTCGTAAAGAACTTTGTCGTGAATTCAGATACCGCGTATAAAAAGAATAAATCTTCTTCTTTCCGATGCATCGCAGGAGAAGTCAAGCAGTATGATGATCTGTCGGTGCTGAAAGCGGATATGGGGTTTGAGGAAAGCATACGGAGCGGTGTCAATGTGGAAGCCGGCTCCGGCGTGTCGGATGCGATCGCAGTGGTCAGAAGAGACGATGCTGTCAAAACAGGTAACATCATACTCAGCGGAGTAAAAGGGATCGGAACCAACGATCCGGAAAAGCTGGAATCCTTCCGGGCTCAAATCGAACCTGAGGTGGAGGAGACCGAATCCCCCGGCACAGATGTGTTGGAGGCTCCGGATGAGGACGACGGAACAGTGGATTTACAGGCCGCCTCAGGAGACGGTGAATCCAAAGAGGAAGCTGACACGACGGGAACACTCACATCGAGCGGAGCATGGTTATGGATCGTTCTGTCTGTGGCCGTAGTCTTGATCGTGGTCGTAGTGATCATAGCCGTCAGAAAGAAAAAGAGCGGCAGAGAGGATTCGAACGAGTAAGAGCCTGTCCTTTTGAGTATAAAAAAGCCCTTGCTTACGCGGGGCTTTTTTTGAATGATGTAGGAGGAATTAATGGGAAAAACAGATAAAACCAATGTTATGCGTGTGCTGGATGCAAAGAAGGTTCGCTATGAGAGCCATTCCTATGAGGCGGATCCCTCATTAACAGGAGAACAGATCGCTGAGATACTGGGCGAGGATGCGGAGAAAGTATTCAAAACGCTTGTTACCCGGGGGAAGTCAGGGCAGTATTATGTTTTTGTTTTGCCTGTCGAGTCTGAGCTTGACCTGAAGAAGGCAGCATTCACTTCCGGAGAGAAGTCAGTCGCCATGATAAAGCAGAAGGATCTCCTGCCTCTGACAGGCTATGTACACGGTGGGTGCTCTCCGATCGGTATGAAAAAGCAGTTCAGGACGTTTATCCATTCTACTGCTCCTGCTTTTGATAGGGTTTTCGTGAGCGCCGGAAAGGTTGGCCATCAGGTGGAACTGTCACCGGAGGATTTGATCAGGATAGTCGGTTGCGAGGTTGCAGATATTATCAATTGATAGAAAGATTATTATGAAACCATTAACAGGAACAGCACCGGATTACTCAAAGAAGGAGAATTGGCTGACGAAAAGACCGTGGCTGGTGTTCCTGGTGAGCGGCGTGCTCTGAGGTCGCTTGAGTATGTTACAGGCTTCATACTGGATCGCGTCAACGGCGGCTATTGGGGCTGGGACTACAACGCAGAAAAGCTGAACTTCGGCAATCTGGGTGGCTATGTTTGCCTGCGGTCGGTGATTATGCTGATCGACATCGCAGGTTATATATTTGGAATGCCGGAATACTGTGGCACATCAAGGATCGTATCATCGCGACGGTCCTTCTGATCCTTACGGTAGTGGTACTGGTTATCGTAACGGTCAATTCGATCAACACGGATATCCCGGCGAGGATTCGCCATCAACGGTGCCGTCACGGCATATCCAGACCTGATTGTCCGAACCGAGAGCGGCAAAACGCTGATGATTGAAACAAAGGGAGACCATCTTGACAATGCGGAGTCAGCAGCAAAAGCAAAAGCCGGATCCGACGGCGACTTCGGCTGGAGCCGCCGATAGGTACAGGTGGGATTAACAATCTCGTACATGATAGGAACACGGTATCCCTCCGTTTCAAAAAAGGAGGGCGATGCTCTATGGCTGGAAGAAAGCCAAAGCCTACAGCGGTGAAAAAGCTGGAAGGCAGAGGGCTTTGATAAGATTTATGAGGTTATCGACGATGAGATTGTCAATAAGCGCAAAGAACTCATTGAAAGCATGCAGAAAGCTCTGATTGCATATTAATGATAAACGGAACCATAAATTCATTGATCATATAAGCATTTTTCTGCTCAGCATATCCTTAGGCGGACTATATTCATCTTATATACATAACTGTATGTGACTGTTACTGCATCCCTCCATACATTATCATTCTCAGTAACGGCTTCGGGCAGATAACAACTCTGCCCGATACTGCGGACAAAGATCTCCTTTTTATCTCCTTCATCTCTAAGCTTGATATGTATGTGCTTAGATGTTCGACTCATATATGAAACTATCTCTTCAACACCTGTTATCACTGCATCTGCTTTATCTGTGTCCGAGAGTGTCTCCTGCAGTATTCCCTTAAACTTACCCATTTTTACCGACAAGTCTTCTTTATCACCCAATATCTCAAACTCATCGATCGTAACACCTGTATAAAACTCTTTTGGCAGTAATAAAAGCTTGTCTGCACCTTTGCGTAATCTGCCGAGTATAAAACATACAATCGGTATGAGCAGTACCATCCCTATGACCTGATTTCCGGTGATCGGTAGCCAGACACCGAACTTGCCAAGAACCGGGATAAGAAGTACCATCAGAACTATAAACAGAACAGAGTCCGGTAATACTGCAAACGTCGTTGATAATGCAAATCGCTTTGTAGCTTCATAATACAGCGTAAACATATAAACAACATGCCCTATGGGAGTGAAGATCATGCATATCAACACTCCCGTTGATATGTCCTCTGTCAGCCTCATCCCAAATAATGACGAAAGTGCGGGCTGGAAAACGAGAAAGAGTACTGACCAGATAACAGACATCACTAAACCAAGTATCAGACCCTGCTTCCAAACCTGTTTTATACTGTTTACATCTCGCTCCTCATAATATACACCAAATAGAGGTTCCGTAGCAAGTGCTGCACCCTTGATGGCGCCGGCTGCAAAATAAGAAATATTGCAGACAACATCGGCAACAGGCAGCATCAACGGATCTCCCGGAAACCCTGATAATATCACGTTATTCTGGAATCCAACTGCTATATTCTCTACCAAATAATCCGTAGATGCCGGAAACCCGCATTTCAGCATTTCAACAAGTTCTCTGAGACGTGGGATCATCGGACGATAACCCAAATGTACCTTCTTAATACGAAATATAATAACCCCTGCCATAAACTCTGCAAGCCCTGCTACAGCTGTACCTATCCCAAGCCCTGCAAGCTTCATCCCCGCAGGAAGATATGATACACACAGGATGGAGACTGCCAGATTGACCACAACATTGATCACAGACAGTACTGCTCTGGAGTTCTGAAACCCAAAAACATTCATGATCTCTTGGAGGGTTATCCCAAGAGCAGTCAGAGTAGTGATTGGTGAGCAGTAACGAAGATAAATTACCGCATCATTTAGTGTTGCGGCATCCACCATATCGCCTCCGCAAAGAATCACGATATCCTCTGCAAATATAAAAAGCAATAATGTAAATACGATGCCGCAAAGGGCGATAACAGTCGCACCTCCATTTAACGCTCTACGAAAAGCGTGATCATCTGCACGTCCCTTGGCCCAGATCATCCTGAGTCCGCTTCCATGGATTAGCGAATATACGATCGCTGACAATATACCATGTCCGGGCACACCCAACGCTACTGCTGCTACCCCCTGTGCACCGAGACTCTGCCCGGCAATAATACTATCCAGCATCAGCGATACATTAAAAAACAGCCCATACAATACCGCACCCGGATATGTTGACAAAATATTCTTACGAATCACCTTCCCTGTATTATCCATAGCCTCGGATATCTGTCCTCTCCTATCTATCATTTACTGTCATACAAAAAAAAGCCCTTCCAACTTATAAAAATATACCATTTTAGCGTTCTATTGTCAATACTAAGAGACGGTTGCTTTTTTCCGCAAACAGATGTATAATATAACGTATATTAATTTCTATAAAAACGTATGCTTTATTAACGGGAGGGTATGTTTCATGCTAAAACGAGGCTTTTGTGAAAACAAATTCCGTTCAAAACTTGTGTCCGGTACACTTACTATGAGTGTTGCCTATGTACTGTTGCTCAGTGATTCGGTAGTTGCCGGATTCTTTATAGGAGAAAAAGGCGTAGCGGCAATCAATGCTGTCTCGCCTGTCACAGGTATCGTGGTATTTTTATCCGGTATCATCGCCAGCGGCTCAGGTATCCTATACAGTCGCAAGATCGGTGCCATGAAAAAGGACGAAGCCGACAAGATCTTCGGTCAGGGACTTATAGTAAGTGCTGTTATCGCATTGCTTGGCTCTGCTTTTTTTTTGTTTGGCAAGGATATATATTTCAACCTGATGGGTATACCAAATGAGATCTATGAGCTTGCATCCGCCTACTATATCTGGACTCCGTTCAACGTCATACTGGAGGTAATGCTTGGATATCTGGCCACAATGGTCTATATAGATGGTGACGATATCAGTAGCAATTTGTCCAATATATGTCAGATTGTTGGGAATCTGCTTTTTTCAATCCTTCTTGTTCAGAAGCTTGGGATGGAGGGTATCATCCTGGGAACCGTCATTGGAAATGCTACTTCACTTATTCCGACTATATGGCATTTCTTCCGCAAGAGTAACTCCTTACATTTTTCCTGGCATTTTTCTTTTTCTGATCTATTCCACGTGATCCGTTATAGCGTTGTAGACTCAGCTGTCTACCTATGCTGGGGAGTTGCTGACTTTATCATGATAGGCTTTGTATCTGCAAACTATGGTGAGACCGGCCTTATCACACTTTCCGTGGTCTTTAACCTGATAGAGTTCAATGTTGTATTGGATGGAGTCGGTCAGGCAGTACAACCATTGCTTGGAACTTATATGGGTGAGGACAACCCTGTCATGATCAAAAGACTGATGAGAAGCAGTTTCTTTTCTTCACTACTGGAGGGACTGATAGCAGCAACATTAGTTTTTATCCTTGCAAAACCATTTTGTGGGCTGTTTGGCATCACCGAAGGTACGGCACTTGAACCAAGTATTCACGCCGTACGCATCGTTGCGGTCGGCATACTTTTCAGCGGTCTGCTCACACTTGTCACATCCTACTATATGCTGATCGATCATGTCGCACTGGCTGTGTTGATCACCGTATTGGATAACGGAATACTGTATTCTACTCTGCCAATGCTCGGTTCAATTCTGTTTGGAGAAACAGGTATGTGGGTATCCTTTATGGTAACACCAATTATCTCTCTTATCATATCATTTATATTTGTAAGATTATACTATGGGAAGGAACGGTTCCCGTTTCTACTGGAGAAATCTGATGCAGAGATCGTCGTAATGGATGATATACTGACAAATGATAATATAACCAAACTGTCAGAGAGAGTATCCGATCTGATGCTTGAGCAAAACTATCCGGAGAAGGTGGCTATGAAGGCGGCACTCTTTATCGAAGAGATAGGCGTGACAATTATGGATAAGAATAAAAAGAAGAATAAAAAGCTATATGTAGAGATCACCATGTTCTTTGAAAGATCATCCTTGCTTTTGATTGAACGTGACTCAGGGATAATAATCGATCTGACTGATCCGGATATTATGATCGAAGGTCTGTCGGGCTTTATCCTCAGCGGGCTCATGGAGTCTCACGGTGAGAAGGCTTATCTCACAACCACCGGTTATAACCGCAACATGATAAGATTCCAAAAGGCTGAATAGTTCTATGATGATAATTGTAGACTATGCAGCTTGAGCCGATACACAGGCAGAGGATGCTGTATCAAAGTAAATCCGAGACAGATCAGGAGAAAAATGATGATAAAAATCTTATTCATTTGCCACGGCAACATCTGTCGCTCCACCATGGCGCAGTTTGTGATGGAATATATGGTGGAACAAAAAGGTCTGTCGGAGCATTTTTATATCGACTCCGCGGCGACATCCACGGAGGAGATTGGGAACGGACCGCATCACGGCACCGTTCGAAAGATGCGTGAGATGGGAATCCCCATGCGGGCTCATCGGGCGGTACAGCTGAGACGGGATGATTATGAAAAATATGATTATCTCATCGGGATGGACCGGTGGAACGAGAAAAATATCCTGCGGATCATCGGAAGTGATCCGCAGGGAAAAGTGTCGTCTCTTCTGGATTATACGCCGAGGAAAGGGCAGGAAATCGCCGATCCGTGGTACACGGGGAACTTTGACGAGACTTACCGGGACGTGGATGAGGGGTGCCGGGGCTTGCTTGACTATCTCCTAACCCATGAGTTGTCCGATTTGCAGTGATTTTTCATCAAATTCGAGAGGGTTTTCGGAAACACCGATGCATTCGGTGTTTCTTTAAATTTCAGATTGTGTTTTTGGGGGGATTATGCTATAATACTTCACAGGAACGTTTTTTTGTTTTCTTAGATAAAAGGAGGATACAGATGAAACGGAGAAATATAACGGGGATAGCTGCAATTATGATGGCAATCGTGCTTCTCACAGGGGTGCTGTTGCCGGTTTCGGCGCAGAAGGAATCGTCGGCGGCTGTGACGGGGATCAATCCTGTTGAGGTACATGTCGGACTTACTGTTACGGATCGGTACACCACACAAACGAAAAATCCGATCGTGCTTGCTCCACAGGACCCTTCCGTACTTGCGGTCAGTGCCGGCGCAGCAAGTATCGTGACAGGCGGTGCGTGCCAGATTTATTATGATTATACGGGATTGAAGGCGGGAAAGACAATTCTCTCGGTTTATTCCGAAGGTGTTTTGATGGGAACGGTAGACGCGACGGTGACGGACCATGTCTGGAACACGGAGCCGACGGTCGATGTTGAGCCGACCTGTACCTCTGAGGGATCACAGAGTATTCATTGTTCCTGCGAAGGATGTACGGCGATCAAGCCGGGAAGCGAGCAGAAGGTACCGATGATACCGCATACCTGGAAGCAGGAATACACGGTGGATGATGAACCGACCTACTTCACCGTTGGGCATGAGAGCCACCACTGCTCGGTCTGTGACGCGATCGACGAGGCATCGGTTCGGACGATTCCCAAACTGAAGCTGGGACGGGCGAAGATCAAAAAGATCAAAAACAATAAAGCTCACACGATAGTGGTTACCATGAAGATGATGGAAGGTCCCTCCGGTTTCAAATTCAGCTATGCCACGAATTTGAACTTTCTCGGTGCCAAGACCTTATACACAAAGAACACTCATGTAAAAATCCAGAATCTCCATGTCGGCAGAACCTATTATTTCCGGGCTCGGCCGGTTTTGAAGGAAGACGGCAACAAGGCGTATGGAAAGTGGTCGAAGAAAAAAGCATTTAGAGTAAAGCGATAAAAGAAAGGAATTATTATGAAGCTATGGGGCGGAAGATTTACGAAGGAGACCGATGAGCTGGTAAACCGGTTCAACGCTTCCATCGGATTTGATCAGAGGTTTTACAAGCAGGACATCCTGGGATCCATCGCCCATGTGACGATGCTGGAGAAGCAGGGGATTCTGACCTGTGACGAGAAGGATGCCATCGTGGACGGACTGAAGGGAATACTGGACGATATCGAGAACGGAGCTCTTCCGATCGATGAATCCCAGGAGGATATCCACAGCTTTGTCGAGTCCACACTCATCGACCGGATCGGTGAGGCAGGGAAGAAACTGCACACCGGGAGAAGCCGGAACGATCAGGTGGCATTGGATATGCGTCTGTATACCCGGGATGAGATCATCGAGCTTAACGACCTGGTGAAAGGCCTCATGGCGGTCCTTCACCGGTTGATGAAGGAAAACATCGATACATATATGCCGGGATTTACCCATCTCCAAAAAGCGCAGCCGGTGACCTTTGCTCACCATATCGGGGCTTACTTTGAGATGTTCCGGAGAGACCGGGGAAGACTTCGCGATATCTATGACAGGATGAACTACTGTCCGCTGGGAGCTGGTGCGCTGGCCGGAACCACCTATCCGCTGGATCGTACGGATACGGCGTCCCTGTTACAGTTTGACGGTCCGACCTTCAACAGTATGGATTCGGTATCGGACCGGGATTATCTGATTGAGCTGCTCTCGGCGCTGGCGACGATCATGATGCATCTCAGCCGGTTTTGTGAGGAGCTGATCCTGTGGAACAGCGATGAGTACCGGTTTATCGAAATGGACGATGCGTATTCCACGGGTTCCTCAATCATGCCCCAGAAGAAAAATCCGGATATCGCCGAGCTGATCCGCGGAAAAACCGGTCGTGTTTACGGTGCCCTGATGTCGATGCTTACTACGATGAAGGGTCTTCCGCTGGCATATAACAAGGACATGCAGGAGGACAAGGAGCTTACGTTCGATGCGATCGACACGGTGAAGGGATGTTTGGCGCTGTGTACCGGAATGGTGGACACCATGAGTATTCGTCCCGAAAACATGGCGGAAAGTGCCAGACACGGATTTACCAATGCCACCGACGCGGCCGATTATCTGGTTAACCACGGGGTTCCGTTCCGGGATGCCCACGGGATTATCGGACAGCTGGTGCTCCTCTGTATCGACAAGGGGATTTCGCTGGATGAGCTTCCGCTGGAGGAGTACCGGAAGATCTCCCCGGTATTTGAAGAGGATATCTATGATGCCATTTCTATGGAGACATGTGTAGAACGCCGCAATATCATCGGTGCACCGGGACGGACAGCGATGAAGGCAGTGATCGCCATGAACGAGGAGTACCTCTCCGAAACCTGAAAAAAGCCTTGATTTATTTCCTCAGTGATAGTAAAATGTGTGGTAAGGAAGGAGTGGGGAAATGTCTTTGATGGTTATTACGGATATAACGAATCCCGTTACCGGCTCTGCGGTGACGGCTCTTCCGTATTCAGATACTGTCGCGGATACGGCGATAACTCCATTTCAAGAGGTTTTGGATGAGGCAACTACGGCCCGCAGGGCGGAGTCGTCTTCTTCGGTTATAACGAAAACAGAGGAAAAGTCCCGCACCCTCGCGGTGAAAGAAGCGAAGAAATCACAGGAAGGCACGACGAAGCTCGATAACATTTTTAAGAGAGCGGCGAAAAAATATAATATTTCTTATGACTTTCTCACGGCCGTAGCGAAAGCCGAATCGGATTTCAATTACGAGTGTGTTTCCTCGGCGGGGGCCAAGGGGATCATGCAGCTGATGCCGGATGAGATCAAGGAATTCGGGGTGACGAATCCTTTCGATCCGGAGCAGAACATCATGGCAGCGGCCAAGCTTCTGGCGGCGCATCTGAAAAAGTTCAACGGGGATTACACGTTGGCGGCAGCGGCTTATAACGCCGGCAGTGGCCGAGTTCAGCAGGCCGGACGCGCGGTTGGGAAGATCGGCGCGGTTCCGGATATCAGTGAAACACAGAATTATGTGAAGAAGATTAACCAGTATATGAAAGAAGGGGTGAAAGTCCCCAACAAAAACGCTACGGCTACCGTGGATTATTCTTCCTATGAGAACTTGAAAATGGGAGGAGACGGAGCAAGCGGAAGCGTCGATAACACGAGTAGTACAGGAAGTACAGGCAACACAGGTGCGACAACAGTTACACCGGTCGGTTTTGATGAGGGAGTGCAGGCCTCGGATGACGACTGGGACAAGGTTCGTATCACGGTTGGTACCGGGAATGAAGCGGTTACGATGACGTATGTTGCCTATCAGAAGTATAAGGAATTGGGTTCTTTGGGTGTAGGTTGACCCGGAGTCAGAAGAGACGGGATCAGTCAGATGGGAGGATATGTCAGCTATGTCAGATGAGGCTTTTGATTTTAATCCCTCGATGGTTGTATGCAGTAAGTGCTCCGGGATCATGCGCTACAAAGGCGGTGGAGCCTATGCCTGTGAGGACTGCGGGGCCGAAGTACTTGACGATTACGGGAAAGTGAGGGAGTTTCTTGATAAAAGAGGTCCCAGCAACGTTATGGAGATTGCTGCCGGAACGGGGTTGGAGCGGAGTGTCGTCAGCAAGCTTCTGAAAGATGGTCGTTTGGAGGTATCTCAGCATTCTTCCACTCAGCTTTTTTGTCGTCGCTGCGGAATGGGAATTCGTTATGGGGAGTATTGCTCCCGGTGTCAGAATGAGGTGGAAGAACTTCACCAGCGAAACATTAAAAAAGGTGTCTATAATGCCATTCAGGAGCAGACTTCAGAAGGAAGCAGCAAAATGCGTTTTCTGAGTAATGATAAGAACGATAAGAAAAAATAAGAATCTTTTGTTTTATGTTTCCGAATCGGATGATTTTTCTGTATAGTTACTTAACAGCGTTCTGAGAGCTTCTGCATACAGCGTCTGTGCCTGAGTTTCCCAGGCATCACAGATTCGGATGGCGTCCTTTTCGGATGCAACCTCCAGAGAAATCTCATATAGCGTGTGGGACCCGTCCCGCAGTTTGCAATCGGCCCGGTAGGTTCCGGTTCCGGTCAACCGGTAATCGCTTACCAGCGCGGTTTCGTCCAATGTTTCTATATGATTGGTTCTGAGGTATTCATTTATTTCCCTGCGAATATCGCTAGAAAGGCTGTTTTCAAACAGAAGGCAGGCTTCTTCACCGGTCTCTGTCAGCGTGACATAGGTCCGGTGGTAGGTGGCGGACTCTTCGACCAGCTCGGATTCCACCAACTCGCCCAGCGCGGACTGCGCCTGGATATAATCGGCATATCCCAGATCGGTGATGATATCCAAAAGAATACTCTGCGGGAGAGAGAGTGAGGCCCGGTGAAGGATATGGAGTATGATCTGTTTGTTCAGATCGACCGGTGCAGATGTCATAAGCGTCTCCTGTGATTTCAGAATAACTATAGTGTAACCATTTTTTTATAAAAATACAAGAGAAAAATAAAAAACAACGAGGAGGAAGACGATGGATAACAAGGAAAAAGCCCTGAAATTGCATGAAGAATGGGGCGGAAAACTGAATACGACACCGAAGTGTGAGGTGAAAAGCAGCGAGGATCTGGCGCTGGCATATACACCGGGAGTGGCGGAGCCCTGTAAGGTGATCGCGGAGGATCGGGAGGCTGTTTACCGGTACACGATGAAGGCTAATACGGTGGCTGTCGTGAGCGACGGCAGCGCGGTTCTGGGACTGGGAAATATCGGCCCGGAAGCTGCTATGCCGGTGATGGAGGGAAAGGCGGTCCTGTTCAAGGAGTTCGGAGGCATGAACGCGTTTCCGATTTGTCTGGACACGCAGGATACGGATGAGATCATCGAAACCGTCGTTCGGATCGCACCGGGATTCGGGGGAATCAATCTCGAGGATATCTCGGCACCCCGTTGCTTTACGATCGAACAGGAATTGAAGAAAAGACTCCGGATTCCTGTGTTTCATGATGACCAGCACGGAACGGCCATCGTCGTACTGTCGGGAATCATCAATGCCCTGAAGCTGGTGGAGAAGAAAAAAGAGGATTGCCGTATCGTCGTGAACGGATCGGGAGCGGCCGGGATCGCTATCAGCAAGCTTCTGCTCCGTTTCGGGTTTCAGCATAT
>JAFYBS010000227.1 GCA_017540125.1 Eubacterium sp. | reverse complement strand
TAGGGACCGTGCTCCTCCCGCTCGGAAACCAGCTCGGAAACCACGGTCCCGCCGATCCCCTTCAGCGCCACCAGTCCGTAGCGGATTACCTCTTCCTCCTCACCGGTCTCGGGGTTCTGCTCCTTCGCCGCCTGAAAACGATAGCCGCTCCGGTTCACATCCGGCGGCAGAATGCGGATGCCCTCCTTTTTACACTCGGCCACATACCGCATGAACTTGTCCGTGCTTTCCATATAGGAGGTCATCATCGCCGCCATGAAGTGAAACGGAAAATGGCACTTCAGATACGCTGTCTGGTACGCCACCATCGCATAGGCGGCGGCGTGGGATTTGTTGAAGGCGTACGCAGCAAAGCTCATCATCTGATCCCAGAGCTCGTTTGCCGCCGCCTCGGAAATTCCGTTGGCCACACAACCGCGGATTCCCTCCTCCGGATCTCCGTGAACAAACCGTTCCCTCTCCTTCTGCATCACCTCAAGCTTTTTCTTCGACATGGCGCGACGAACGTTGTCGCTTCCGCCGTAAGAGTATCCGGCCAAATCCCGGACGATCTGCATTACCTGCTCCTGGTAGACGATACACCCGTAGGTAGGCTTCAGGATCGGCTCCAGTTCCGGGATCAGATACGTGATCTTGTCCTGATTCCGCTTTCCCTCGATGTACTGGGGAATGAAATCCATCGGCCCGGGACGGTAAAGCGAGATCCCGGCGATGAGATCCTCGATGCAGTCCGGCTTCAGCCGCTTCATGAAGTTCGTCATCCCCTCACTCTCCAGCTGAAAAATACCCGAGGTCTTTCCGGCGGAGATCAGTTCAAATACCTTCGGATCATCATAGTCGATAGCCCGCATATCGGGGACATTCCCTTCGGCCGCATCCCGGATGACCGTGAGGTTACGCAAGCCCAGGAAGTCCATCTTCAGAAGCCCTTGCTCCTCCAGGAGCGGCGCCTCGTACTGGGTTACGATGGTATCCTCTTCCCTCTGGGGGATGGCGAGGGGAACGAAGTTCAGCACCGGCTCCGGCGCGATCAGCACGCCGGCCGCGTGCTTCGTCGTATGTCTCGGCAGACCCTCCAGGCGCATGGCGATATCCACCACCTTCCTGATCTGCTCATCGTTCTCATAGTACTCCCGAAAATCCGGACTTTCCTTCAGCCCGTCCTTCAGGTTGGAAAACTGCGGGATCGTCTTCGTCACCTGCATACGGTACTGTGCCGGAATCCCGAAAGCACGCCCCACATCGGAGACCACAGCCCGGCTCTTCAGCGTCCCGATGGCGATGATCTGGGCCACATGATCCGGTCCGTATTTCTGCCGGACATAGTTTATGACCTCTTCCCGACCGTCCGGCTCGAAATCCACGTCGATATCCGGCATCGTCACACGCTCCGGATTCAGGAACCGCTCGAAGATCAGCTGATACTTGACAGGATCCACCAGATCGGTGATCCACAGGGTATAAGCCACCAGTGATCCTGCCGCCGAACCTCGTCCCGGCCCCACCGGAATCCCATGCTCTCTGGCATAGCGGATGAAGTCCCATACGATCAGGAAGTAATCCACAAAGCCCATTTCCTCGATGACCGTGAGCTCGGCTTCAAGCTTGCGGGCATACTTCTTCGCATCCTCACCGTAGCGCTTTTCCAGCCCCTCATGGCACAGCTCTCGGAGATACTCGGACGATGTCTTCCCCTCCGGCACATCAAACCGTGGCAGCTTGTAGTTCTTGTTTCCGATATCGATCTCCACCTGACAGCGCTCGGCGATCTTCACCGTATTGTTGATTGCCTCCTTCGCATAGGGAAAAATAGCCGCCATTTGCTCCGGACTCTTCAGGAAAAACTGTCTCGGCTCGTACTTCATACGGTCGACGTCCGTCACCAGCTTCCGGGTCTGGACGCAGATCAGCACATCGTGTGCTTCCGCATCTTCCTCCAATATGTAATGCACATCATTCGTGGCGATCAGATCGATCCCCAGCTCTTGATTTAATCTTATTAAGCCCTGATTTACTGTTTTTTGCTCCGGCATCCCGTGATCCTGAAGCTCGAGAAAGAAGTTCCCATGCCCGAAAATACGGTCAAATCGGAGAGCCTCCTCCTTCGCCTCCTCGTAAAGGTCCCGACGCAACAACGTCGGGATGATCCCGGCGAGACAGGCGCTGCAACAAATCAGTCCCTCGTGATACTTCTCCATCAATTCATAATCGATACGTGGTTTGGAATAGAAGCCTTCCGTGAAGCCGAGAGTAACAAGTTTCATCAGGTTTTTATATCCCGTGTTATTCTCGGCCAGTAGAATCAAATGATTATAGCGACTCTGATCATCGCTCTTCTCTTTATCGAAGCGGGAATACCCCTTCGGCGCCACGTAGACCTCACAGCCGATGATGGGGTGGATCCCCTGTTTTTTGCATTCCTGATAAAAATGGATCACGCCAAACATGTTGCCGTGATCCGTAATCGCCAGATGATGCATCCCCAGTTCACGAGTACGCGAAACAAGCTCGCCGACACGACAGGCGCCGTCGAGCAAACTGTAACCCGTATGAACATGAAGATGAACAAAGTCCAAAGAAGATTTATCATTACTTGGTAAATCCAAGTTTGATGGTTCGTGATTGATGGACTCTAACTCTGTAGACTGATTCAATTCGATGTTAAAAACTCCTCTATACGTGCCATCGCCTCTTCCTCATCATCTCCCTCAATGCTGACATCGATAGCCTCGCCCGGGATCAAAGTGAAATTCAGCATGCCCATGATACTTTTGACATTCGCGGTCTTTTCCTCATGCGAAAAGAGAATCCTGCTCTGATACTGACTGGCTGTCTGAACCAGCATCGGTATCATACGCTCTGCCTCCTTTTTCGGGGCAAATGTAACACTTTTCTTAATCATTGGTACTCTCTCCTTCATTCTGAATAGTTTCGTTTCGGATATCTGCCGCTATCTCACTCAGACGACGCAGCCGGTGGTTCACGCCGGACTTTCCGACCGGCGGGTCCAACAGTTCACCGAGTTCCGCTAACGAAACATCCGGATTATCCATCCTCACCCGGGCCATCTGCCGAAGTGATTCAGGTAGCTTCTCCCATCCTATTGTATCGTTGATCAGGCGGATATCCTCCACCTGTTTTGACGATGCCGATATGGTCTTTTTGATATTTGCCGTCTCGCAGTTTACCCGGCGATTGACCCGGCCGCGTACTTCCTTCAGAATACGGGTATTCTCAAACTCCATCAACGCCACATGGGCACCGACGATGTTCAGAAAATCCACAACCTTCTGCCCTTCCTTCATATATAGGACACTGCGTCCCTTCCGGTGGGTAAGCTTAGCCCCCAGATCGAAGGAATCGAGGATCGACCGGATGAAACACGCCTGCTCATCGGTTTCCGCTACGATCTCCAGATCGTACTGTCCCTCGGGATTCGACACCGTCCCCGCCGCCAGAAACCATCCGCGCAGGTAAGCCCTTTTGCAACAATCCCGCTCCAGCGTTTTCTCCGACATGAGATCCTCATAGATACGGGATCCGCCGTTGGGAACCCGTACACGGTTTTCATGCCCCGCACGATCCATCTCCGGCTCCAGCCGGTAGACGTTCCTTACAAGGCTAATATATTTTTCGGGAATTGTCAAGCCTTCCGAATAAACAGTAAACGGTCTTTCATGATGACTGCCTTCGAAAACGGCACGAAGCTCCGCTTTTTGACAATGCTGATTGCGACTGATATGCGCCGCCAGCTCCTGCCGCACGCCGGCGGCAAACGATCTTTCTTCATTCATTTTTATTTAATTTAAAAACAACTTATATATATCGAAATTTATTGATACCTTGATTTAATCGTCGAATCTTCAGTAGCCTACCGTTGTAGATCTCCCGCCTTCCTTACTCTGTCTTTCTCAATATCACGGTGGTCTTTTTTACAACCGTACTCACTGTCATGGTAATGCTCATATAGGGCATTGGCCAGGGTGACGGACCGATGTTTTCCGCCGGTACATCCCACGGCGATCACCAATCCGGTCTTTCCCTCGATCCGGTAATTCGGGATCAGAAAGTCGATCAGCCCCGTCAGCCGGTCCATAAACTCTGCCGCTTCCTTCGACTTCATCACAAACTCCGAGACCGGGGCATCGTTTCCCGTCAGGGCTTTCAACTCCTCCACATAGTAGGGATTCGGCAAAAACCTCACATCGAAAACCAGATCCGCATCGGTGGGGATCCCGTATTTATAACCAAAGGAGACAAACGTCAGATAGAAATTCGTATACGATTGACCGCTCATGTAAATCCGGTCGATCTCCTGCTTCAGATCTCTCACCAGCAGAGACGACGTATCCAGGATCACATCCGCACTCTCCCGCAGAGCTTCCAAAAGCTTTCGTTCCTCATCGATCGCGTCCCCGACCCGTTCTCCGATCCGCTCCGACTCTGCGTTGATCCGAAACAGCGGATGTAACCTCCGGGTCTCTTTATATCGCTTGATCAAAACCTCGGTCGATGCCTCAAGAAAAATAATCTCGATTTGATAACCCTGGTCCTTATACTGACGAATCGAGGCGATTGTCTTCCTCAGGGAATCCGCCCCTTTATCGGCGTTTCCAAACTCCAACCCCCGGATATCCACCCCGATCGCCACACGCTCCAGCTGCTCATTCGAATCGTTTGTTAACTGCAGAAAGGTTGATACCAGCGGTGCCGGCAGATTATCCACGCAATAATATCCGTCATCCTCCAGTATCTTCATCACGGAGCTCTTCCCCGCTCCGCTCAACCCGCTGACGATAACAACCCGCATAGCTACCTCCGTATGTGACGTATGTTTGTTCTGAAAACAGGATATCCGTCTCTAAAAGATATCCAAATCCCAGGAAAAGTCTCCAATCAATTTCACCTCGGTCTCCAACTCTACGTCGAAGCGCTCCTGAACCACCCTCTGCACGTGCTTGATCAACGAGTGGATCTCACTCGCCGTCGCTCCCCCGCGATTCACTACAAATCCGCAATGCTTCTCACTCACCTGTGCATCGCCGATATGATATCCTCTGAGACCTGCGTCCTCAATCAATTTTCCGGCGAAATATCCCTCCGGCCTTTTGAAGGTGGACCCCGCCGAAGCAAACTCCAACGGCTGTTTTTCCCTCCGTCGCTCGTTCAACTCCCGCATCTTCTCCTGAATCTCCTCACGATTCCCCGGCGTAAAAGCGAAAGTTCCGCTCAGGACGATCCAATTTTTCTCCTGCAGGATCGAATGACGATAGGACAACTCCAGTTCCTCCGCCGACAGGGTCTTCAACTCCCCTGTCTCCGTCATCACCGTCACCTCCCGCAGACAGTCACGGATCTCGCCGCCGTAAGCACCGGCATTCATCGTGATGGCACCACCTACAGTCCCCGGAATACCTCCGGCAAACTCAAATCCCGCCAATCCCAGCTTTGCCAGACGAGATGCCATGGATGACAGCGCCAGTCCGCTCTTTACGACAACTACCGTCCCCGGGCGGCTGTGAACGGACTCGTTCTCCGACTCATCCACCGGTTCATTCCCGAAGTTCTCCGCTGTCTTACGATCCATATGAACAGACATGTCGGAAAAATGATCCCCAATCTCGATCACCACCCCATGGAACTCACGATCCGCAAAAAGCAGGTTACTCCCTTTTCCCACAACCATATAGGGGAGTTGCCTGGCATCTGCAAAATCGATGGCTGCCCGCACCTCTCCCGTGTTCTCCGGTATCAGATAGTATCTGGCCGGCCCTCCGACCCGAAAGGTCGTGTGCCGGCTCATCAGTTCCTGTTCTCGAGTAATCATCCAATCACCATCTTCACTGCTCCGTAGATTCCCGCATCATTTCCCAGCTCTGCCAGGCGGAATTCTTTGTTCTGGAGCGCAAACATCACATGATCATTGTAATACTTTTTCGTCACATCCAGGATAATCTCTCCGGCACGGGATACCCCGCCACCGATCACGAACGCCTCCGGATCCACTGCCTGCGCGACGTTCGCCAGTCCGAAGCCGAGTTTCCGGCCGAACTCCTCAACAACCTCGCTGCAGTAGATGTCACCTTCCTTGGCACCGTCAAAGATAGCCTTTGCGGTTATCTTGATCCCCTCCAGACAGCTGTCCTCCAGCCTGGACGCACCGGGATGCAGATGCTTCATGGCAATCCTCACAACCCCCGTCGCCGAGGTATACTGTTCCAGACATCCCTTCCCGCCGCAGTTGCAGGACTCGGTTTCCTCCGCATTGACCTTCATATGTCCGATTTCGCCACCGGCTCCCATCGAACCTGTCAGGATCTTCCCACGCACGATGATACCACCGCCGACACCGGTTCCCAGGGTCACCATCACGATGGAATCAAAACCGCGTCCACCGCCCTTCCACATCTCACCCAGAGCTGCGATATTGGCATCATTGGCTATTTTTACATTGCCGACACCGGTGAGGGTCGAAAGCTCATTCTGAGCGGAAAAAACGCCCCATCCCAGGTTGGCACACTTCAGCACCACACCGTCATCCGTGACCGGACCGGGTACCCCCATTCCGATACCGCTGACATGGCCGTCTTTCTCCTGTCTCTTTTGCTCGATACTCTCCACGATATCCGGCAGAATCTGCTTTCCGGAATTCTCCGTTCTGGTGGGAATCTCCCATTTTTCCTGAAGCTCTCCCTCCTCGGAAAAAAGCCCCAGTTTTACTGTTGTCCCGCCGACATCCACTCCGATGTAGTAGTTTGCCATAATACGCTCCTTTCTATGAAAAATCTAGTTTGATACAAAGGATTCTCCCAGGTTGTTCGTCAACCGTTTGTACAGTTCCGCCGCCGCGTTGTAGCCCATCTTTTTCTGACGGAAGTTCACCGCTGCCGACTCACAGATGATGGCTCCGTTTCGTCCCGGACGGATCGGAATGTAATGAATGGGAACCTTGTTTCCGAGGTACTCGGTGTAATTATCCTCCAGCCCCATCCGGTCATATTCCCGGTCTTTGTTCCACTCCTCCAGCTGCAGCACCAGATCGATCGTCATGGTATCCTTCACGCTCTCCACGCCGAAGAGGGTTTTCGCATCGATAATGCCGATTCCCCGTAGCTCGATGAAGTGTCTGGTGATATCCGGCGCCTGTCCGATCAGTGTCTCGTCGGAAACTTTGCGGATCTCCACCACATCATCCGTCACCAGACGGTGTCCGCGATGGATCAGCTCCAGTGCCACCTCGGATTTACCGATACCGCTCTCGCCGGTGAGAAGCACACCCTCCCCGAAGATATCCACCAGAACCCCGTGAATACTGATCATCGGTGCCAGCTTCACATGCAGCCAGCGAGTCAGCTCCGCCGAGAAAGACGAGGTATCCGCGGGAGTCTGCAGGATGGGCACCCCGAACTTCTCCGACAGATCAAGAAACTCCTGCGCCACCGGAATATCCCGGCAAAACACGATACAGGGAACCTTGTAGGACATGATCTGCTCCATCATCTCCGTACTTTTTTCAATTCCCTGTTTTTCCATAAAGGTGAATTCCACCTGCCCGATGATCTGCACCCGGTGATGATCAAAATAGTCGAAAAATCCGGCCAGCTGCAGTGCCGGACGGTTGATGTCCGACTGCGTGATCTTCACGTCTTCCAGCTTGTCCCTGCAGGTCAGCACCTTCAATTCCAGGTGATCGACGAGGCTTTGAATCGAAACTGTATCCATATATCCCTTTTCCCTCCGTTTCCGTTTTTTTTCAGTATAGCTTTGCCCCCGCGAAGTGTCAAGAAAAATGTACCGCTTCCGTCACCGAAAATGATACAGTACCGCCAGCGTTCCCCGGCCGGTGGAAACCACCACGCGTTTGCCGGTAAACTCGTTGCTGACACCTCTGGGCTCGTAGTTGTACCAGTCCTCTCCCTCCACCTCGTATTTCAGTCCCGAGATGGTGACATTGTGACAGTGACGGTCCAGTGCAAAAACCGAGCAAAGATTCCCGGCCACATTGAATTCCGAATCCTTTCCCAGCACAATACTGCCTGCGGACACCACCTTGACGGCATAGTCGTCACAGTACAGCGTCCCGGCGGCCCCTTTTTTCGATAAAAATGTCAGGAGCTGGATATTCCCGATGGTATGATCGAGCCTTCCTCCCAGCCCGCCGAATATCACGAACTCCGTATAGCCTTTTTCCAGCCCCAGCTTCGCGGCGAGCATCAAGTCGGTGTCGTCTTTGTCGCGAGGGTAGCGGATGGCGTCCGACGGGAGGTCGTAGGAGATGACAGAGTCGAAGTCACCCAGGACGATGTCGGCACGAAGTCCCATCTCTTCCAGGTAGTCGAAGCCGCCGTCGGCAGCGATCACCAGGTCGTCGGGGTTGAGAGTTATGGAGCGCGAGGAGCGGTCGCCCGCGCCAAAGATGTAACATATTCTATCCATTACATACACCTACTGGATTGGTTTGTGGCTCGGAGCGCGCCCGCACAAGAAAGACGCCCTGCGTTTTCTTGTGTCGGATCAGGTGGCTTTGAACTTGTTCAAAGTCACGTGTGAAAAATCAGCGTATCAACGTGATTTTTCACACTAATGCCGCTCCTCGATTAACATTTTTACTTGATAATATTGATGGCCTTATCGATTTCTGCCAGCACTTCTTCTGCCGCGTACGACTCGATAGCTCCTCTGTCTATAGAGGAGGTGAGGGCGGGGTCGATCGGGAGGCGAGCCAGGATCGGAAGGTCATAGGAGGCTGCTACCTCATCCAGCTTGCTTTCGCCGAATATCTCGATATGCCGGCCGCAGTCGGGGCAGGCAACATAACTCATGTTCTCCACGAGACCGAGAACCGGAATGTCCAGGAGCCCTGCCATCTTGATGGCTTTCCCGACGATCATGGAAACGAGGTCCTGCGGTGTGGTAACCACGACGATTCCGTCCAGCGGGATACTCTGGAAGACGGTCAGCGCCACGTCGCCCGTTCCCGGCGGCATATCCACCAGCAGATAATCGATATCCTTCCAAAGGACGTCCGTATAGAACTGACGGACGGTACCTGCGATCAATGCTCCACGCCATACCACAGGATCCGTCGGCTCCTCCAGGAGCAGATTGATGGACATCACATCGATGCCCAGTTTTTTCGTGGTAACCGGAAAAATAGTGGTTTCGTCTCCCATCGCCCGTTCCGTGAGTCCGAATGCCTTCGGGATCGACGGCCCGGTGATGTCCGCATCCAGGATTCCGACACGGTAACCGGCCGAAGCCAGGCGAATTGCCAGCAACTCCGTAACGGCAGACTTACCGACTCCTCCTTTGCCGGAGAGAACACCGATGACATTTTTGATCAGGCTTCCCTCATGCGGTGTTGCGATCAGGTCCTCCGGATTCATCCGACTGGAACAGCTGGCTCCGCAAGATGAGCAGTCGTGACTGCAATTCTCCGGATTCTGATTCTCCTTATCACTCATTTTTTCTACCCTCCTAGAAAACATTTCATTTAATTAATTCTACATATAATCACGTATATTCGTTACTCTCGCATTCAAGGACGAGAATTGTTCTCTGTTAATTCGACTTTATCCACATCATCGGACGGATGTAACAGCCCTCTTCATCCACCGGATAGCCGTAGGTGATCACGTTACCCTCTGCCGAAACAAAAGCGGTGGAACCCTCACCTTCGCCCTGATCTCTCAGTCTCAGGTTGTTGATCTTGCTCCCCAGGACATCTTCGTATTCTTCGATGTCCGCCGAAGACGGGATGAAGACCATATCCTCTGTCTCTTCTCCTGTGGGCTCACCGTATTCGCTGTATTCCGCAACCTTTGATACAGCGATGGCTTCCTTCTCCTGAGGATAGAGCTGCTCGTTCAGAAACTTTCCGTTCAGCCATTCTCTCAGTGAGCATTCCTTCCAGGATACACCGGCACTCACATCGGGAACATACTCATACGAAGCGCTCTCATCGTTTAACCCCTCCTCCGGGGCACTCCCATCGGTTTTGTGATACTTACGATCCTTGATCGGCTGATCGGCGATGATCAGTGTCTGACCGTCCTTGTGGTCCAGTACGATCCAGTCCAGCTTTCCGAACTTCACCTTCTGACCGACAGGCGCCTCTGCCATCATGGTCTGCTCGAGTCGGACCGCCTTTCCCCAGCCGTCGCGCTTTTCTCCTCCGACGCGATAGGACTTGATAGCGAAGCTCTCCATTCCGAGGAAATCCTGTGCATCCCCGATCATCGTCCGGGTAGCGGGAATCTTGTAGCATACGGCAACCCCGATCAACAACACCAGGATTCCGAGAAAAATCCACCGACCGATTCCGGCACTGCCTTCCTGTTTCCTGTCCTCCGCCTGACGTTCTCCGGCACTCATCATAACCGTCCGGGATACCGTCTTCGCTTCTTCGGGAAGATCCGCTTCCATCTCATCAGCCAGCCGACCGGCCTCCTCCGCGTATTCGGCACAGCGTTCCTGCTCGGTGAATCCGGCAGCTTCTTCCCCCTCCAGCTCGGACAAATCCAAAAACTCGTCCTCCAGCCGGCGATAGATCCGGTACTTATCCTCGGGCTTCAGAATACAATTCGTCCCCTCACGCAAAGACAAAAGCCATTCATAACGTTTCTGCGGGCTTCGATTCATCAGACGCCGTTTCAGACGTTTCTCTTTTCTTTTTCCTCCCGGCATGGTTTCCTCACCTTCCGGAGCATAGCAACAAATATGGCTCCGTTTAGTCAAAGGGAGAAAAATGCAGGCATGCCCGAATTTTTCTCCCCATGGATTGTTTCAATTATGTTATATCAGGGATTACTGCTGTTTTCCCTTTTCTCTCTTTCGATTGCGGCTACCACCCTCGACTGCTTTCTTGTTGTCACCCTTGACATAGGTCTCAGCTTTCTTCGCTGTAGTCTTCCCTTTGCCCGAGAACAGATACCAGAGCGGGGATGCCACACAAATTGACGAATACGTACCGGCGATCACACCTACGATCAAAGGAATCGCGAACTGACGTACCGAGGATACACCCATGATCGCCAGCATAAGTACCATGATGAACGTCGTGAGTGATGTCGAGATCGAACGGGACAGTGTCTCGGAGATACTGCGGTTGATGATCTCTTTCAGATCGTCACGGGAGTTTGCTTTTTTCCGGTTCTCACGGATACGGTCAAACACGACGATGGTATCGTTGATGGAGTATCCGACGATGGTCAGCATAACCGCGATAAACGTGGATCCAACCTGGATAAACGCACTGCCGACCACATATACGGTGAATACCACCAGCACGTCATGGCACAGAGCCAATACGGCAGCACCGGCTGTCGCAATGTGACGGAAACGGATCCAGATATAGAGCAGCATACATGCGATCGCGATGATGGTAGCGATGATGGCATCCATCTGCATCTCGCTGGATACGGAAGCCGAGATGGTCTCGGACTCAACCTGATCCTCTGTTGTGTTGAACTTCTTCGCCAGCTCCGCGCGAACACTCTCGGCCTGGTTCTCATCCAACGCCGTGGTACGGATTGTGATCTTCTTCACGCCCTGATCATCCGAGGAGGAAACCTCTCCGGTCAGACCGGTCACATCCTTCACGACGGTGATGACATCTTCCTTCAGCTGATCCGTGATATCCGTATTTTCATCGATGGATACCGATGTTGAGGTACCACCTACGAAATCCAGACTGTAATTCAGGATATCTCCCTGTGTGGAGTTGAAGATCAGTCCACCGACACAACCGCCGACAAACAGGCAGAACACGATCAGATATATCTTCCAGTGTCCGACGAAATCGATAGTCTTCGGCTTTTTCTGAACACCGTAGAACTTGACGTTCTCCGAAACAAAACCGGAAAACGCGTACATCAGCCATCTGGTAACGAAAATCGCGGTAACCATGGACAAAAGGATACCGATTGCCAGTGTGGTCGCAAATCCCTTGACCGTACCGGATCCTCTCAGATACAGCACAAAAGCCGCAATCAGGGTTGTGACGTTTCCATCTATAATAGCGGAGAGAGCATTTTTAAAACCATTCTTGATCGCTGAGTTGATCGTCTGTCCTTTCGCCAGCTCCTCACGGATTCGCGTGAAGATGATACAGTTGGCGTCGACCGCCATGCCGACACTAAGGATGATACCGGCAATACCCGGCAGAGTCAATGTCACGTTCAGGAGGTTCAGGACCACAAGCATCATCAGGATGTAGAATACCAGCGCGATGGAGGCAGCCACACCCGGCAGACGATACATTACGATCATGAACAAAACAACCAGGATGAAACCGATCAAACCGGCCCAAAGAGACGTCTCCAGCGCGGTGCTTCCCAGTGTCGCGCCAACCACGTTGTCATGGATGTTCTCCAGCTCCAGCGGAAGAGCACCGATACGAAGCGTGGAAGCCAGGTTCTCAGCCTCCTGGAAATCATCAAAGCCTCCGGAGATGACACACTCACCACCGGTGATCGGCTCGTTGATGTTCGGTGCGGAAACCAGCTTGTCATCATAGATGATGGCCAGTCTCTCATTGACATGCTCGGAAGTGACGTCACCGAACTTTTTCG
The DNA here is from genome assembly GCA_017540125.1 of Eubacterium sp. Taxonomy (GTDB): domain Bacteria; phylum Bacillota; class Clostridia; order Lachnospirales; family Lachnospiraceae; genus Eubacterium_F. The sequence goes on along the minus strand of JAFYBS010000227.1, from coordinate 6,136 downwards.
CTCCTTTTCCGTTGAACTTGATCTTTACGACGTTCTCGGTACCACCGGAGTTTTTGTTCTGAGTAGCGGCGTTGGCTTCCTTGATGGTGGATCCGTCCAGCTCGACATCATTTTTGTCGAAGGTTACCTCATCGCCTTCCTCCGGAGCCGTAGCGGTCTCGGAATCGGCTTTGTCAGGATCTACCTTTGTTTGGATCTTGTCATACATAACAAAATACAGAGCACCGGCTTTACCCAGCTGATCCAGGATCTCCTTGGAATTGGATACACCCGGGATATCGATGGTGATACGGTTGGTTCCCTCTTTGTAGACGGAAGCCTCGGTAGAATAGTTCTCCACACGCTTCTGCATCTTGTAGACCGTGTCGTCCATCTCAGTCTCTGTAGGATCATCTTTCTTGGCCTGATAGGTCACGCTGACACCGCCCTTCAGGTCCAGACCCAGGCGGATGTTTTTGGCACTGCCCTTGTGACCGGCGCCCACACCTACGAAAACGACATAGGCAAATCCGGCAATCATGGCCAACACAAGCAGAATCTGCAGTGCTCCTCTCACTTTGCTGTTCATTTTGCTTCTCTCCTTTTTTCTTTTTCTTTCTTATATTATGTGTGAAAAATAGTTTCACACACCTAAGCATAGAGTATATCATAGGAAATCGGATATTACAAGAGGAAATTTCATCTTGTTGACATTTCTTATTGTTTCGAGTAAAATAAACATATATATTTGGTAACGGAAAACTGATAAAAACAACGAAAGGAAGGTATGACTATGGCAAAATGGGTATGCTCTGTATGCGGCTACGTTCATGAAGGGGACGAGCCTCCCGAGAAGTGTCCGGTCTGCAAAGCACCGGCTGAGAAGTTCAACAAACAGGAGGGCGAGATGGTTTGGGCCTCCGAGCATGTGGTAGGCGTGGCAAAGGGCGCACCGGAGGACATCCTCGCGGATCTCCGCTCAAACTTTGAGGGCGAATGCTCCGAAGTGGGTATGTACCTGGCGATGGCACGTGTGGCTTTTCGCGAAGGGTATCCGGAGGTTGGTCTTTACTATGAAAAGGCCGCTTTCGAAGAGGCTGAACATGCTGCGAAGTTTGCAGAGCTACTGGGTGAGGTGGTAACGGATTCCACCAAGAAGAATCTTCAGATGCGTGTGGATGCCGAGAACGGCGCCACCGCCGGCAAGACAGATCTGGCGAAGCGTGCGAAAGAGCTGAATCTCGATGCGATCCACGATACGGTTCATGAGATGGCAAGGGACGAAGCGCGGCACGGAAAAGCTTTTAAGGGGCTCTTAGATCGCTACTTCTAGGAGACGAGAGACATTTCCAAAAGAAGATTTTCTGACTGAAATCAGACAGTCATCAAAGGCCGGAAGAACAAGTCCGAAATCGAGCGATCTTAATGCTACGCATTCGTGAGCGAGATGAGGAACTTGTCTTCCGGCCGATTATTATCACATATCTTCCGTCGTGACTGAATCCGTATCGATCCCCGACGCTTTCAACATTTCATCCATCGTGTGCCAGCCGAGGACGGCACACTTAACCCGGGCCGGCATGTGGGAGATATCCCGCAGTGCTTGGGATTCCTCCAGCTCGTCCAACTCGGACTCGTCGACTTCTCCCCGTATCATCCGCATAAAAATATCCCCGAGGCGGCGTGCTTCCTCCTCACTCTTTCCGATGATGAGGTCCAGCATCATGTCCGCCGAGGCCTGGGAGATGGCGCAGCCGTCACCGGTAAAGCCACCGTCAACGATGACTCCGTCCTCCACCTTCAGGCTGAGGAGGATATCGTCACCGCAGGAAGGATTGATCCCCTCCAGCGTTACGGTCGCCCCGTCGATCTCATGTTTATTCGCCGGACGGAGGTTATGCTCCGTCAGGATTTCATTATAAAAGCTTCGATTTTCCATATACTCTTATCCTTCCCAAAGGCTGACCCGGTCCTCCGGCGAAACATACATCGGATCCCCTTCCTTCACATCAAAAACACGGTAAAAATCATCCATCATCGACGCTACGCCATTGGCACGGGCGCGAGGTGCCGGGTGTACATCCCCCCGGTTCATCATCACTTCCCGTTCCACAAGATGCTCCCACTTGGTATCGAGCCACTGCTCCGCCGTATGGCGATAGAACTGCTGAACCAGATCATCCCGGCCGGGGTATTTTTCTTTCAGAATCCGAAGCGAGGTCTCCGTCCCGCCCAGATCGGCCATGGCTTCTCCGACCACCTTATGACCGTTCTGATAGTAAGCCGTCTTCCGGTCCGTCATCGTGCACATCACCAGTGATCCGTAGATGTCGGCCAGCTTGTCTACCTTCCTCTGATACCCGGATTTATCATCGTCTCCCCAGAGATCAGCCAGATAGCCCTTCTCATCAAACATCGTTCCCTGGAAATCAAAGGCATGCCCCATCTCATGTCCGATCAGACTGGCCAGATATGCGAGGTTTTGCACTTCGACTTCCGCATTCCCGGTTGCGTTCAGGGTAAATAATCCTTCCGGCCCGACGCTGCCGTGAGGAAATACGGCAGTATTACTCAGCGGATTGTAAAACGCGTTATTTTCCTTCGGCAAAAAGGAATCGAAAACCCGCTCATCCGGATACCACCACGCGATGGAATTCTCTTTTGTTCCCACGGTCATGCGCTCCATATCGGCTTCATAGGTCCGTATCTTCAGAAGGTTGTCCGCCAGGTTCCCGCCCTCTTCCGCGGTTGTCAGATCGTAGGGAATCTGAAACTTCTTATAGGTTTCATCATCCGGAAACAGACTGTAGACCTTCAAATTGTCGATCTTTTTCAGCATATTGGCACGGATCGTAGAACCGTATCCGGAAGATTCGATGGCTTTTCTATACGCCTGACGGAACTCCTCCACCAGTGCCTGAAAGCCCTCCTGAAAGCCCTTCGGATAGACCTTTCGGGTGTAAATCTGATCCAGATCATAGGGAAGGAGCATTTCCGTCGCGGACATTCCCTTCCGATACTGCTCCTCGGCATCCCCTGTAAGCTTCCCGTCCTTATCCACATCCTGCGGCAGTGCAATCCGGTAGTTTTCCCGGACATACTCCGTAAGCGGATACGCGGCCGCCTCCGCGAGATACATCTTGAGAATGCCTAAGTTTTTCTCCTTCATATAGGAATCCAGACACTGGCTGGCTCCGATACCCGTGCAATACACCACATCCTTATCCGAAAGATCGTAGCCCTTTTTCCGGAAGTGCTCCGCCATCCTCAGATGTGGAAATTTTTCCTCTGCCTTCGGCAATTCCAGAAATTCCGGTTCCGGAGCATCCTCAGCCCACATCTGCTTGCTGATATCCACCATCATCTGATAATACGCATCCAGGGAAGCTTCCGCCTCTTCCTCCATGCCCAGCATTGCCAACTCTTTCCGAATTCGCCTCTGGTCCTCTTTTTCCTCTTCCGGGGATTCCGTGATGTGTCCCCCCATATACTGCGGGAAATCGAATTTCGGATAGAAGGTCCCGCATACATCCACCGGGGTTTTCGGCGGATCCGCCTTTCCATGGATCACCTCATTATATACCGCCGCTGCATCGTCATCCTGGCCGGATAAAAATCCGGTCCCCTGAACAAATCCCGTAAGCCCGTTGGCTACAAAACCTTCACTGACTTTGATCAGTTCATCCAGCGTTTTGGCTTCCTTTATGGGCGCGATCAATTTTTCCCGGATGACCTTCATAAAGGCCTCCTCTTCCTTTCCGTCTTTATCGTCAACCAGCTTCTTTGAAGTGGACAGAACAGACGCCAGCGCGTCCTCCGGCGTATAATCCGTCTGCTTTCCCCGTTTTTCATAGTCTTCGCGGATGGCACGGATTTCCTTCTTGTAACGGATATCCCTCTGCGACGAAAGACTCCAGTAGATCGTTCCGCTCTTTCCGACAAATCGCTCTTTATCTTCCTCATCCCAACCGCTCTGAATCTTCTCCAGGTATTCATCACGTACGGAATTGTAGAGATCATCCTTTTCCGTCATATCCTGTCTCGTCGGAAAAATGATCAGCTTCGCGCTCACCGAATACCCGGTACCGTCCGTCGAAGCGATGGTCACCGTGGTGGTGCCCGCCTTCTTCCCCTCGATATAGCCGTCCTGTCCTACTTTCGCAATGGACGGATCCTTCACCGTCATTTTCAGGCAGTCCCAGGCGTCGAAATCCTCTGCCATCTCCACGTTCGTATCATAGCAGGGATTGATCCCCTCGTTACCGCCGACAAAAGTAGCGTAGGTCCGGTACTTCATCGTCACGCCGGTCAGGATATTTTTATACTTGTTCCGGACCTTCACCTGATAGGTAAGGTCTTTGGTTTTGGTTTTCTTTTTGAACTTGTATTTCACTTGGACGGTGACCTGAGTGGCGCCGGCGCTCTTCGCCGTCACCTTTCCCTTTTTATCCACCTTCGCAACATCCGTATCCTCCACGGTGTAGGTGGTCTTTTTGATCTTCACGCCCTTCGCCTTCTTCACGCGGATCTTCGCGGAATCGCGGGTGATCTTGCTCAGGTTTTGGAGGATTGTCAGTGTCGTCTGTGATTTCTTCAGAGAAATCTCACCGGTCGACTTTTTCGCTGCGGCACTGTCGGTCACTGCCGGGGTAGCAATGATCGACCCCGCCATGGAAAGTGCCAAAGCGACGGCGGCTATTGCCTTGATTCTTCTCATTTTTCCCTCCTATCTGTCAGGGAAACACGGATCAAGTGTTTCCTCAGAACCCCATCCCGCTTCGCATGCCTGCCAGGCACTCGGCCATACGGTCGATTTCCTCCTCCGTGTTATAGAAAGCGAAGGATGCCCGGGCTGTCGACGGTGTCCCGAGATACCGCAGCAGCGGCTGCGCACAGTGATGGCCTGCCCGGATCGCCACATCCGCCTGATCATCCAGGAGATAGGCGATATCATGGGGATGAACATCCCGAAGCGTGAACGTCAGGATGCCGTGATGCTCCGCCGGATCCGTACTTCCGATGATCCGGATCCCGTCGATGCCGGTCAGCTTCCCATAAGCATAGCTCGTCAGTTCGTTCTCTCTGGCAACGATGTTATCGATTCCCAATTTTTCATAGTAATCAATGGCGGCCGCCAGTCCCACCGCGCCGCCGGCATTCACCGTGCCGGCTTCAAATTTATGAGGAATTTCCGCGTAGGTGATCCGGTCCAGGGTCACCAGCTCGATCATCTCTCCGCCGGTCAGAAACGGCGGAATCCTCTCCAGCCATTCGTATTTTCCATACAGAACACCGATTCCCATGGGTCCGCACATTTTGTGTCCGGAGAAGGCCAGAAAATCCACATCCAGCTCCGCCACATCTACCCTCTGATGCGGTACCGACTGGGCTCCGTCCACCACGATCACGATATCCCGCTCATGGCAGATCTTCGCAAAGGCCTTGATATCATTCTCCCTGCCGAAGACGTTGGACACTTGGGTGACAGCCACGATCTTCGTTCTCTCCGTCAGGGCCGCCTCGAACATCTCCGGTGTGATGAGGCCTTCATCCGACGGATCGTCAGCAAAAGTGACACCCTCTTCCGTCGAAGTCCCCTCCGGCCGCTTTTTCATCGGTTTCAGATAACGGACCGTAGCTCCCTTCCGTTCCGCTGCCATACGCCAGGGAAGCATGTTGGAATGATGCTCCATGATCCCGACCAGGATCTCATCTCCCTCCTTCAGGATCGCTTCACTCAGGCTGAACGCAGCAAGATTCAACGACTCCGAGGCATTTTTCGTAAAAATGATCTCCTGCCGGCCGGCCCCGATCCACCCGGCCACCTTCTTCCGTGCCTGCTCGTAGGCCTCGGTTGCCTCCAGACTGATCCGGTAAAGGCCGCGCAAAGGGTTGGAGTTGACGGTCTGATAGAAGGTTTTCACCGCCTTCAGAACGCAGTCCGGCCGTTGGGTGGTCGCCGCGTTGTCGAGGTAGGCTGTTTTGTCGTCGTTTCTGAAAAAAGCGAAGTCGTTGCGGACTTCGGTAATATTTATTGACATAGTATCGTTTTCTCCTCATCCCGGATCTTCGCCGCGTATTCCTGCAATTCTTCCGGAGCACGGCGGAGAACCGCGTCGATATAGGCAGGTTTCATCATGGCGCGGATGGCTGTTTC
>JAFYBS010000006.1 GCA_017540125.1 Eubacterium sp. | reverse complement strand
GCAGGTGTTCTCTATGGCATCCTCCAGCGCGTCGGTTCCGATCAATATGACAGCCTGTGAAAAGCAGTTGGGGATATCTCCCAAGGTTTACTCGCTGACAATTCCGCTCGGTGCTACCGTGAATATGGACGGTGCCTGTATCGTCTATGTTTTTGCTACACTGGCCTTTTGTAATGTCTTTGAAGTGGACATCACGGGAAGTGCTTTGGCTACTCTGGTTCTGTCGATCCTGTTGTTGTCGATCGGTACACCCGGAATTCCCAATGCCGGAATCGTGATGATCGCCATGCTGTGCGGGCAGGTGGGCGTTCCGGTGGCGGCGATCTCACTGCTCATGGGAATCTTTCCTTTGCTTGACATGCTGGTCACGGCCAACAACTGTATGGGAGACATGATCGGGACGTTCTGCGTGGCGAAGAGCGAAGGGTTCGTGGATATGGAGGTATACCGGGGGCACAGTTAACGGATGGCGTGAGGGAAAAGCGTAAAAAAAGTGTTGACAATTTGAGAAAGTGGTGGTACAGTATGATTAGCACTCGAGGATGGTGAGTGCTAATCATTCTTTTTTTGAAGCGAGGAAGGAGTCAGATGGATATGGAGATGACGGATCGCAAGAAAAAGATTCTCGAGGCGATCATCCGTACCTATATGGAAACCGGTGAGCCGGTGGGATCGCGAACCGTATCGAAGTACACGGATCTGAACCTGAGCTCGGCAACCATCCGCAACGAGATGGCAGACCTGGAGGAGATGGGCTACATCCTGCAGCCTCATACCTCGGCCGGACGGATTCCGTCGGACAAGGCCTACCGGATGTATGTGGATGAGCTTCTGACGACGAAGGATAAGGAAGTCAGCGAGATGCAGGACATCCTTCTGGAGCGGGAGGACAAGATCGACCTTCTGCTGAAGCAGGTGGCAAAGCTGCTGGCGCAGAACACGAATTACACTTCGATGGTGACGAAGCCAAGGTATGAGCATCGGAAGATCAAGTTTATCCAGCTTAGCCGTACGGGAGAGGATCAGATTCTGGTACTGATCGTCACGCAGAACAATCATGTGACGAATAAGTTTATCCAGACTGAACAGGAGATCCCGGAGAACGATCTGGCGCAGCTCAATTTCCTGCTGAATACAGCGATGAACGGTCTGGATGTGACGGAGATTTCCATCGCGCTGGCACAGAAGATCCGGGGACAGGCCGGAGAATATGAGGAGCTGGCGGCATCCATCATCGACACCATCGCGGCGGCGATGACGGACGATGATTCGGAGATATATACCTCCGGCGCGACAAACATCCTGAAGTATCCGGAGTTGACGGATCGGGAAAAAATGGAAAGTCTGCTGTCAACCTTTGAGGAGAAACAGATGCTGACGGCCTGGGCGAACGATCCCGGACCGGAGGAAAAGCAGGAGCACGCCATACAGGTTTATATCGGAGAGGAATCACCGATTGAAAGTATGCGTGACTGTTCCGTGGTGACAGCGACCTATCAGATCGAGGAGGGTGTCTACGGAAAGATCGGTATCGTAGGGCCGAAGCGGATGGACTACGAGAAGGTGGTCGGGACGTTGGAAAACTGTATGCAGCAGTTGGATGATATTTTCAAAAAGAAGGCGTTGCCGTGAGTGCAAGAGATGGAAGTAGCCGGGAGCGCTGATGCTTGACAGGGAGGAAGATATGAATGCTGAGGAGTTGAAGAGAAAGGTACAGGCCGGGGAGGATCCCTCGTCAGGAACTGAATCCGAGGATGTGACTCTGACCGGAGACGATATGATGGAGGCGGAAGCGCCCGAGGCGGCGACGGCGGAGGAAACGGCCGGGGAACCGACGGAGGCAGCTTCGGAGACGGAGAATACGGAAGAAACGGCGGGAGGTGATGCCGATGGAACAGGCGGTGAAGCCACAGATGAAACCGGCAACGATGCCGGTGAAGCAGATTCGTCAGGCAGCGATGCTACTGGCGGGGGTTCTCCGGATGACGGAAAGCCCGACAAGGGGAAGCGAAAAAAGAAAAAAGAGAAAAAAGATCCCCGTGACGAAAAAATAGCGGAGTTAAACGATCGGCTGCTGCGCAACCTGGCAGAGTTTGAAAACTTCCGGAATCGTTCGGAAAAAGAAAAAGAAGCCCGTTTCGATATGGGTGCCCGAACCGTCGTAGAGAAGATACTTCCGGTGGTTGACAACCTGGAACGTGGCCTGGACGGTCTCACTGAGGAAGAGAAGGAAGCTCCCTTCGCGGCAGGAATCGTCGCCGTCTACAAACAACTCCAATCCGTATTTACTGAGTTGGGTGTGACGCCGATCGAAGCGGTCGGCAAGGACTTTGACCCGAATCTTCACCAGGCAGTCATGCATGAGGAAGACGACTCGGATGCCACCAACCAAGTAGTAGAAGAACTGCAAAAAGGCTACATGTATAAAGATACCGTAGTTCGTTACTCAATGGTCAAGGTATTAAATTGATTTAGTGTTTTCTGCGGCGCGGCGTTCGCAATCGTTTTGAGAGCCCTTTGAGCCGTCAGGCTCTCAGGGGCGAGTCAAAACGATTGTCGAACTGTCAGCGCGCCGAGTACCAACGTAAAACAGCAACTTATATCCATAAGGAGGGTGATCAATATGGGAAAGATCATAGGAATCGATTTAGGAACAACCAACAGCTGCGTAGCAGTCATGGAAGGCGGTAAACCCGTCGTCATCGCCAATGCCGAAGGCTCCCGGACAACACCGTCCATCGTAGCATTCACCAAGGACGGCGAGCGCCTCATCGGTGAGCCGGCCAAGCGTCAGGCTGTCACCAATGCAGAGAAGACCATCTCATCCATCAAGCGCGAGATGGGAACCGACTTCAAAGCAACCATCGACGATAAGAAATACTCCCCGCAGGAGATTTCGGCCATGATCCTTCAGAAACTGAAGGGTGATGCAGAGAACTATCTCGGCGGTGAGAAAGTGACCGAGGCTGTCATCACGGTACCGGCTTACTTCAACGACGCACAGCGTCAGGCTACCAAGGACGCCGGCAAGATTGCAGGTCTGGATGTTAAGCGTATCATCAATGAGCCGACGGCAGCAGCCCTGGCTTACGGTCTTGATAACGAAGGCGAGCAGAAGATCATGGTTTACGATCTCGGCGGCGGTACCTTCGATGTGTCGATCATCGAAATCGGCGATGGAGTCATCGAAGTGCTTTCCACATCCGGAGACAACCGCCTCGGTGGTGATGACTTCGATAACAAGCTTTGTGAATATATGGTATCCGAGTTTAAAAAGCAGGAAGGCGTGGATCTCTCCACGGACAAGATGGCGATGCAGCGTCTGAAGGAAGCAGCCGAGAAAGCAAAGAAAGAGCTTTCCGCTTCCACGACAACCAACATCAACCTTCCGTTCATCACGGCAACACAGGAAGGACCGAAGCACTTCGATATGAACCTGACCCGTGCGAAGTTCGATGAGCTGACGGCAGATCTCGTAGAGAGAACGGCTACTCCGGTTCAGAACGCACTGAAGGATGCCGGTATCACGGCTTCCGAGCTGGGCAAGGTACTGCTCGTCGGTGGTTCGACCCGTATCCCGGCAGTTCAGGACAAGGTAAAACAGCTGACCGGACACGATCCGAACAAATCACTGAACCCGGATGAGTGCGTGGCTCTCGGAGCTTCCATCCAGGGTGGTAAGCTGGCCGGTGATGCCGGTGCCGGCGATATCCTCCTGCTGGATGTCACCCCGTTGTCTCTGTCCATCGAGACCATGGGTGGTGTGGCTACCCGCCTGATCGAGAGAAATACTACGATCCCGGCAAAGAAGAGCCAGATCTTCTCCACGGCAGCCGACAACCAGACCGCGGTAGATATCAATGTGGTACAGGGCGAGCGTCAGTTCGCAAGAGATAACAAAT
>JAFYBS010000226.1 GCA_017540125.1 Eubacterium sp. | reverse complement strand
GGCGAGGCTTACTTCAAGGCTCAGGAAGCAACTCAGACGAAGCTCCCGAAGGAAGGCAACGTTCTCCTTTCCGTATGCGACCGTGATAAGGATGAGCTCATCGACATCGCCAAGGCATTTGACGAGCTGGGCTTCCACATCCTGGCAACCGGTAAGTCCTATGAGATGATCAAGGAAGCCGGCATCGACGCAGAGCGCGTAAACAAGCTCTACGAAGGCCGCCCGAACATCACCGACAAGATCACCAACGGTGAGATCCAGCTGATCATCAACACACCTGCCGGAAAGACCTCGATCCATAACGACAGCTATATCAGAAAAGAAGCGATCCGCCACAGAGTTCCGTACATCACCACGATGGCGGCAGCAAAGGCAAGCGCCGAGGGTATCAAGGCTTACAAGAACAACCCGAACTTCGCCGTGAAGTCCCTCCAGGATCACCACAACGATATCATCTGATCCGCGGATTTCTGATTTCAGTTCGCGAAAAATCTGATCAACATCCAAAATCCCTGTTTTCGACACACGAAGACAGGGATTTTTCTTGCGTTCCATTCAAAAAACCCCATCACCCCTTGATCACCTCTCTGTAGCGTATACCCCCGGGGGGTATATACAAAAATCCTTGCGACTAAATTCCACTTTTTCATTTTTTAGTCGTAAGGAAACATCGGTTTTTTATGACTAAAACGGCGTTTTCCATTTTTAGTCGTATCCCGTTTTTCGAAAAGCACCCGTCTCGCAGCAAAATCCCCCCGGGGAGGGTGCTTTTCGAGCCGAAATCATTGAGAGTTGCCAAATATACCCCCCACCCCGTACGACTATAATAATGATTTCCGTGTTTTAGTCGTACGCCACAAAAAAACGTATGACCAGGAGACAGTTTCTTCGCTACAGTCACACGGCGGACGCCGATCAGATGTTTGTCGCAGTATCCTGCAGAATAAGAACTCCCAAAATGACTTTAAAGTTATTTTAATGTTGACGGTCTAGAGTATACTACAAGGTAGATGAAGCGTTTACCTTGCGATGAAAGGAGACGATGTAGAGTCATGAACACAGATAATAACTTCAATAATATAAATCATTCTCAGATTCCGTCCGACGGGTTCCGCACGGCCGGTCAGGCGATGCAGCCGCCGATCCTGACCCCAACGACAGTGAACCAGCGTCCGGGAAATCAGATCCAGACACAAGTACAGCCGATGGTCCAGCCGGTAAACCAGCCGATGATCCAGCCGCAGTATGCGCCGGCAGCAATGGCAAATCCGATCCCGGTGGACAACACGATTGCAAATAAAGAACAGAAAGCAGCTCAGAAGGCTGCACAGAAAGCCGCGAAGAGGGAAGCGAAGCAGGCGGCAAAACTGGCGAAAGCCGGAAACGCGGCGGCACCCTCTCAGGACGTTTCCGCTCCAAAAGCACCCGCAAATTCTTCCGGTAAGAAACGTCTCGTGGCCGTGGCTCTTGCCTTCTGCATGCTCGGCGCAGGCCTGGGCGTATGCGGAACGATCGCTTACGGGCTCCGCTGGGCCGACGAGGTGAAAAGCGACGCGGTAAGCGAAGCGAAGAAGGCTGCAAAGAAAGGCAGCACAAGCACGATCACAAAGAATAAAGGAAACAACTCCACAGTTCTTCAGGGCGACCGTGATTACACCGTCCTCAATACCGGCGTGATCGATACGAGCGAAGAGCACACAGCAGCAGAGATCTACGCGGCGAATGTTAATTCCACCGTCGGCATCTCTACACAGATCGACTATAACCTCTACGGATATCATACGACCGCGGCGGCTTCCGGTTCCGGATTCATCCTTACGGAAGACGGCTACATCGTAACCAATTACCACGTTATCAAGGACGCCAAGGAGATCAAGGTCACGACCAGTGACAATAAGGTCTTCCAGGCATCAACGATAGGATATGACGAGGATAACGATATCGCCGTTCTGAAGATCGACGCATCGGGCCTCACCCCGGTCATCCTCGGAGACTCCGATAAAGTAAACGTTGGTGACGATGTTGTTGCGATCGGCAATCCTCTCGGCGAGCTGACCTTCCCCCTGACCAAGGGCTGCATCAGCGCTCTGAACCGCACCATCACGATCGATAACAAGCCCATGTCCCTCATCCAGACAGACCGCGCCATCAACTCCGGTAACTCCGGCGGTGCGCTCTTCAACATGTACGGCGAGGTCATCGGCATCACCAATGCCAAGTACAGCAATAACGGCAAGTCGGATGCTTCGATCGAGAGCATCGGATTTGCGATCCCGATCAATACCGTGCGCGGCATGATCGAGAGCATCATCGAGAAAGGCTATGCCGCTAAACCCTATATCGGTGTTTATGCCGAGACGATCAACCAGGCTTCGGCATCCGAATACGGAGTAAACGAGGGTATCGGCATCAACAGCATCATGGCGGGAGGCCCGGCGGAAAAAGTCGGACTCAAAGCAGGTGATGCCATCATCGAGATCGACGGCAAAAAGGTCACCAGCGTCTCGGAGCTGAAGTCGAATATCTCCCGTGCGGGCATCGGCGGAAAACTCTCCTTGAAGATCGTACGCGACGGAAAAGAAATGCTGATCGATGTCAATGTCGAAGAGGATACTACATCCTGACGGAGATCTTCTCCGAGTAGAAACCGAGTTCGTCTTTTCCGATCCGTAATACGAATGGAAAAGCACCCGTCCGGATGCACATATGATAGTCTTTCTCCGGGAAATGCTCCTGGAGCGACGGGTCAAAGAACCGTTTCCCATCAAAAAGTTTCAGATCCTGCCGCCTTTGTTCAAAGGTCGGCGGGATCTCTTTTTTATGGATAAGTGCATCGATGTATTCAGCACACAGATCGTCCTCCGCCGCATGCGCTCTGGCGGAAAGTCCCATTGCTACGATCGATACTGGAAGGCCCTTCTTCTCTGCATTCTCGCGGATATAGGAAGCTACGGCATCGGCGTTGACGAGGCTTGCAGTAAGGATCTCCGTGGCATTTTCCGCATTCACGATCCCCTGCGTG
>JAFYBS010000225.1 GCA_017540125.1 Eubacterium sp. | reverse complement strand
TTTAGTTACTCGAGATCAAACAACTCTCTGGCCGAGATGTTGATCGTTCGTTTGAATCCTCTCTCGTACTTCTGCTTCACCTGCTTATGAGTCGCAGGATCCGTCGCAATCCGGTAATCATAATAAATACCATAGATCACAATACAAACGATATCTCCGTCCTCAGCACCGGTAGCACTGGTATTGAAGAAATTCTTCAGGTAATATGGTACATGGAAGTAAAGTTCACTTACTCCGCCGTAACGTTCCGACGGAACCATAATTCCCTTTCCTGTCAAAGTCGAATCTTCGATGGCCGCTTCGGTAATCGACAGTTTTTGATCATTCTTTTTATCCAGAAGATCCGTCACAAGATCATTACCGACTGCACCTTCCACTTTGTCACCCACATGGATGATCTCATCACAGCCGCCTTCATCCGGATCGTCCAGCTCAACCTCGACATCGTCGTTGAAGCCTTCTTCCTCTTCACCGGATCCCGGACTGGCCGACGGTCCGGTCGTTTCACCCGGAGTTTCTTCCGGCGGATCTGTCTCTTCCGGCGGATCCGTCGCTTCCGGTGTAGTTGTCGGCGCAGCTGTAGGTGCCGGCGTCGGTGCTACCTTATGCAGTGTCACACTGGTGATGAAGGCCGGATCATCGTTTCCGTTGTGCGCGCGAACCAGGATGTTCTTCTCATCATCCATCAATTTCGAAAGCTGACTTGCCGGATACAGCTTAGTATCCCTGTAGTAATCCAGCATGATGTTATCACATCCGTCTCCGGATCCCATCAGCGAGTAAACCTTATCTCTCGCCCGTACACGCAGACTGACCGCATGAGCCGGCGGATCCAGGGACAGGATTTTGTGTGCCATGATAAGCAATCCGTTGGACTGCTCACCATCGAGCTCACCCCAGTTAGTCAGCATAGACTGGGTATTCTTGATGTTGTCCGGATACTTTCTGCTGTGCAGAACGTAGACATTTTGTCCGTCCGTACCGTCCGTACCAACCCTTCGCCGGATCGACTGTTTGAAGTCACTACTGTTAAAAATATTCTTTGAGTCGACTCCGTTTCCTTTGTAGTAGGAATCCAGATACCCCCACTCCAGGAATCGAAGTTCAATCTCACCATCCATCGTACTACCGTTCAGAACCGCTCGCTGGTCCTTCCTGGTAACAATATCATACGGATAGAAGGTAAAACGGTTCCACAGATACAGCGCGTTTTCCTAAAACTGGCTATTCTTCTCCTTTTTCTGACACAATACTCGGATACGACTGCGATAGTCTTTTTGATTATAATTCTTCCTCTCAGCTGCGGAGAATGCCTCCATCTCGGGGATGATACCGGTCATCTTCGCGGAATGTTCAACTCGATCTTTATCCGATGGTTTGTAAGACGTGTTGACCGGAACCTCAGAGATCTTATCAAAAATGTCTCCCATGAAGGTTCGGCGAATAACTCTCGTGTTGTTTTGCGCATCCACTCCCAGTAGGGTTCCACGCTTCGCATGCAGGTCAAACTGGGTCAGGATCGTGTACAACTTTCCTAGGTTATTGACATTTCCCGCATAGGTCTGGACATACTCCTTGAACTCATCGGTATTCTGTAATCCATTACCGAGTTCAACTTTATCCGGATTGCTGAACAATTGCATGTGAGTATCCACGGCATTATTATACCAATTATTATCCGTAGCATCCACACCGACATCCGTCATAAATCCGACAAACAGGTTGAACAGGATGGGCAGACTTCGATTGGTCTTCATACTGCTCCGCTTGATCAGCTTCATTACCTGTTCCCATTCCAGATCGTTCTCAAAGAACGTGTTCATATTCTGGAACTTGGTCCTGTTAGCCTCTCCATCCTTTCCTTCGTTGGCGACATCCATGTAGAATCGATAAGCCAGATTGATATCATTGCCCGGGCTTTCACTCGGATACAGATCATCCTCACCGGTGGAAAACTTCCGGCTCGTCTTCATCTGGTGGATGTAGAACATATCCGCTCTCTCCACGAGATCCAGACGTACATTGAGATCCAGATATCCCTTATCCGTTGGCTTCAATGTTGTATCAGCCAGCTGCTGTGGTGTCAGCCGTTCCTCTCTCCAGGCTGTCTTCCAGTTCGCGTTCTGAACAGCATTCTGGATGTCGATATCCGCTTTCTTCCGTTCCTCTTCCTTCCGGTCAAACTCTTCTTTACTCTCTCCCTCTACCGAGTCAAACTCGCCTTTGATAAACTTCTTTTCTGCTTCCTTGGCCGCATTTTTGATAGAGTATCCCTGGATGTTCTGATTGTCGAGATTGTAGTTTTTAGCCTCCTCAGCGATCTGGTTCATCTCGGACGGTGTTACCGTAACCACCCGCAGATGGAAATCGTTCATTTCCGCTTCACTGCTATAGTTAAACAGAGACCGCTGCAGGATCGGATTCGCTTTGAAGCCATAATATGTGAAGTTATACTTCTTCACCGTCTCACGAACCTGGATGTTTTTGTTCATCAGTTTTACATTATCATCCGGTTCAGTAAAGCGCTTATCCTCGACAGTTAATCTGTTCGAATTAGAACCGGACTGATCCGCCACACTGTACATTCTGATCTTATGATTGTATGCCTGCGGTGTATAATCAAAAATCCGATTCAGTGCTTCTTTGCTGTAGATATCCGGAAGGCACAACCAATACGGTTTTTTCCCGGTATTCTCTTCTGTGATATTGATCTTATAATCCGAGTTCGGATTATTGTCATAGGACGCATCGCTGAGATTGATATCACGGAAATTCAGACACATACCGGTGATACGGATATCATTAGAGTTCTTATACATCCACCCGCCGTTAATGATGGTTTTATTCTCGCCCGCTCCCTTCGTGTCAACGCTTAAACTACCGGCAAACCCATTGCCGTCATAATTATACAAATTATCGTAGGTATCGATATTATTCTTCATCGTAGTTTCATTAACTTTGAATTGAGAATAATAAGGCTCTGCTGACAACACCTTAAGACTCTTCCATACATTCAGATGCTTTTTGTCCTGTTTTTTTCCATCCTTTCCCCAATCATTATACAGACTGTTGGCCGAATCTACGTCACTCTCTCCCACAGTATTCTCTTCGTCCGTATGATAAACCATTTTATCGGATATCTTCTCGATCGTACCATTCCCGAGAACAGAGTCTTTGTATTGACTCTTTCCGGCCTGCCACTCACCGGTACCATGATGACGACGGTTCGAACGATCAAATATAGCCAGTCGATAATCCGTCTTGCTATAGAAGGATTTTGAAGCAAATCCGAATGTATAGTTCTCATCATCCAGATATCCATTATGATAACCATGCGGCGCCATATATCCATTTAAAGCAAAATTGGACGGCACAAAAATCCAACGCTTATAGGTATTCTTATCATCCTCTGTTTTGCCATCCAAGGATTTCAAATCCTCTGTATTATCGGCAAAAACTATCAGATTATCAACATCCTTATCATCCTTGAGCCCCATGTCATGAAGCTCTTCTTCTGTCTGATTCTTCAGTACTTCTTTGACATCCGAATCCTGCATCAGATACAGATTTCCCTTCGTCGGTTTCACGGCAAGGATATATCCACCCTTCGGTTCAACCTTATACCTTCTGACATCGGATAAGACGGATTTTTCATTAACTTCCCAATCAAATCCATCATCAAAAGTCTTTTCATTGACACCCTTGCGATTGAAGAAAGGCTGGAATGTTCTCATCAGCTTTTTCAGCTTGTTATTTCTAGTCCTCATCAAAGACAAGGTATCGCCTTCCAACTTCTGGTAGTTGTTCAGATTATAACGTTGCTCCTCATACTCCTTGTCACGAAAAGCTTTATCAGCCTCCTGATATTCATTATAGAGCTTATCGAAGGTATCGATGTAGTACTTACGGAACAAAACCTTCCAGTAGTTGGACAGTTCCTTTTCCGTACTCTGCAGACTCGCATCCGGATTATTATTATCGAAGCTTTTATCCGGATCGCGGTACTTCACCTTCGTTCCCTTAGCATACAGATTATAATGTCTGGTTCTATAATCGCTACCTCGTCGAATGATGCTTTCAGAAACATCATACATATCAAAAATACCACCATCCATGATATCATTAAAAGTGATATTCTGACCGACACCGGGTTTTAACCAGTTTGCCTGACAAAAATCCGAAAGATTGTAGCGAACAACTTCCGTCGAAACACGTCTTTCTCCGGTTTCAGCTACCTGACTCTTCAGTTTGTTGGAATTGAGAATCACCTTTTTACAGAGAACATTAACGATGAAGTCCTCGATATGCTCGTTGGTGACCTCATTCATTTTTTCGTCTTTATACTCCGCCACCATGGCAATCAGATCGTCCGTGTATTGCCATTTATAAAATGTTTCAACATTTTTATTCCCGGGTCCCTTCTGATCCCACTCATAATAACAATGGTCCGCCTTGGCTGAATCCATCGTACTCTGGCCAGGAGCATTGGAACCGATCGACTCAACATACTTCGACGGAAGAACATTCAGCAGATCATCCGTCGTAAACTCGATGTTATACAGCTCATTGAAATCAAACGATCCAATCTTGTCTTCATCGTTTGTCTCGTTCGTACAATCGATCACCTTCGGCCCCTGGATAGGATCTGCCGTGTTGTCCGTTCCATAATCAAATATTCTGTAATTCAGCTTGTTGATCCAACGACCGTAAATATACTGCAGTTTTTCTGTTATATTATTATTGATAAAGCCGGAGGAGCTACCACTGCCCGTTCCCTTTTTAAACGCAAGGGCAGTAAAACGAAAACTGGGGTCGTTGTTATATTCACGAAGCTTCTCCATGACGGTCGCGCTCATATATCCGGTGTCAAATCCGGAGCCGGCATCCTTGGAGCCACCGACAAAGTAAGACAGCTCCTGCTGTCCTTTGTCCGGAACTACTTCCACAACAACAAAAGGATTGGTCTCCGATCCTTTCGCTCCGATGGTATCCGGAATCGTGATCTCTCCCGAATCAGTCTCGCAGGTCCATCCCTTGTAAGAGGTTTTCGGAGTCTGATCCTTCTGGTTGGAATCCTCGTCCGTCAGAATGATATTTCCCGTCCCTGACTTACCTCTTATTGCTATCGATAAATCATTTTTCTTACTCGTATCTACGTAAGAATTCGGTTCCTGAGGCGAGTTCTGATTATCCGCGCCGAAAACACTGTCCCGGAACACGAACAGAAACCCTGACGTGAAAAACAGCGCCAGAGCCAAAACGCAGGCCAGAAGACGTTTTCCTCTCGTTCGTTTCATACCGCAATCCCTCCTTATGGATTTCTCATGAGTTTCTCAAATACACATCCTTGTAACCGGAGAACTCGGCGTCTCCCGTCTGATTTTTCATATTCATCGTGATGCGAACACACTTTCCACCGATATATGAACCTGTTGTAGTATCGGACATAGGCGCTGTTGTCGCAGCCGGAGTCGGCTCCGTCGTCGGCGAAGGTACCGGCGTAGCGGTCGTATCTTTGTTATCCAAAATCTGGCATGTGAATTCAACCACATCCTTTACCAGCATGGTGCTGTCATCCGTCGTTACCGATGAAAAAAGCGGTTTTACTTTATACTCAAAATCAAGTTTTCCATCCGAGTCGCACAGGGAAGCCGGATCAATTTCGGATCCGCCTTCTGCCGGTAGCTTGTTAAAATGTATCTTTCCCCTCGGCTCCGAAGACGTTTCTTCTCCGGTCGAAGGATCCGGGACGAACTTATACCTGCAAACCGTGATACCATCGGACAGTGCACCGGTCAAATTTTTCTTTCCGCTAATGATATAGAGTGCCTTGTCTTCTCCGTCGTCAAACCAGGCATCCGTCCCCTCCTGAATATAGGTGGACATATGCATCATGGCATCCTTGGTTTCGTTTTGCAGATTGACCATGTTGGAGGTACGTCTCATATTATTCGTTGAATACGAGATCAGCAGTACCACACCGGACATGACAATTCCGACGATGGCGATCGCGATGATCATCTCGACCAACGAGAATCCTTCCTTACATCTTTTCGGATTTCCCATTTACAAGGCTCCTTTCCCCTCGGGACAAAAATATCCCCTTTTCATATCCTTCTCCGCAATCCTTCCGTGACAGAAGCTGTCACATCCGGGACATGATCCGTCATTGCTGCTCGATATAGTGAAGGCCGGTATCTTTGGCAAGCTTAACAATATACTCTGCCGGTGAGTCTTCGCTTTTAGATACAGAAAGACTTTTCGGTCCCATCACATAAGCTCCATCCTTCTTTCGGATCTGAACTGTACATACGGTGCTTCCGGATATCTTGTCTCCCGAATCCGCAGAAACCGTCATGCTCGCGGCTCCCAGCCGTTCATCCCCGGCTGCTGCTCCGGCAAAATCCGGCTTGTCACTGAAATTAGCATAGAATCCGTTGTCATTTTTATAAATGTGCAGATAATAGGGTCCCGTGTGTGACTCTGTCTTGGCCTTCAAATCCGTAAGGGAGTTATTGATTCCATTCGCCAATCCCTTCGTATCCGCGCTGCGAAGCAAAGCGACACTGAGAGATGTGATTCCGACAAAAATCGCCAGAATCGCAATCGCGATCACTAACTCGATCAGAGAAAATCCTTCTCTCATCTGACGTCTGTTCTCCTTCATGTCGTCCTCCATTCTAACAGCAACTAACCTTTGTTTCTCTCATCAATATGTGTTCTTGATCCAGTTCAGATACCGACAGCACTCATCCGGAACAACGGAATTGTGAGTCTCCGGGTCATCCAGTCCGAACATTTTGGAAAGATCCGGGTCTCCCTTGGCATAGGTCATAAGCTTTTTCACCAATATCTGATCTGATTCCAGGTTACAGCTTCCGGCAACCGTTACATTTCCGGATGCGACGATCAGTCCTTTGAAATTCACTCCGGCCGAGATCCGGATATCCTTTCCGATGATCAACCCGGAACAGTTCGTATCAATCGTGATATTTCCTTTGTTGACCAGAAGAAGGCGACCATCCTCTCCCAGATAGCTGCTTGCCGACAAATTATCCGCATCGCCGGAGTAAACTTTCGCTCCGGTCTGTGGTTCCTGCTTCGGACCACACGATACGATCCCACTGAATTTAATCACTTTTCCGTCGGCGACCGGAGGAACTTCCTCTCTGGTATTCCCTTCTCCGATGGTTCTATCCTTGAAGTTCTTTTTGCTCGGAATCAGACGCATACTGGTCTCGGTCTCCGAGGTGGTCAGTGTTTTCTGTAAACTAACATACTGGTAGCCATACTGTCTTCCAAAGTCCAAATTAGTCAAAATAGGTTTTCCTAATCCATCGTAATAGTTCGGAGACTGGAATGCGAGACCTTTACTGACAACAGATCCATCCGCTTTCGTTTCATAATGACGAATGATATTTCCGGCGATCAGAAAATATGTCGGATCCAGTGTAATCCCGCCGTCCTCGGATACGATATAAGCTTTAGCTCTGCTGAGTAGATCCTTTTTGGTGACATCTCCCGGCTGTCCGGCTCCTTCATCCTCATCATCCGGGTCCGGTTCCGAGATGTAAGTTCCCCGATAAAACTCACGGAAATAATTGTTTGCCGAGTTTTGATCCTTGAAATTCAAGAACAGGAATACATACGGAGTGCTTCCCTCTCCTTCGGCCGGTTTATAGTTTGCCGTAACCGGATGGTTCTCATCCAGATAATTCCATAACTTCTCATCGTCCTTCATATCACTTAAATTCACGAGGGACTGAGGATCAAAGTAGTCCGATCCATCCCAGTTGCTTGCCTCTGCCTGCGTGAGAGGATTGTGCTTTCTTCTCACATACTTATCCGGCACCAGATAGGCAATCTGGTTCGTCTTTACAGCAACCGACTCACCCATCATGATATCGTTGTAATCTTCGTATGTGCCGGTACGCTTGACAAAGGTTCGGCCGGCCAATTGCAATTCGCTCAGATCCTCGGACTTCAGCGTAGTTCCCATGCCGTTGATCAGGATGGCACTACAGTAATCCGACTGGGATTTTGCCGTCGTAACATCGGAAAGTGCGTCATCCGTACCATTTTCCTTGCTGTAGCTGTAACCGCGATACACTCCCCCCAGCGTAACCGTCGTACCGGCATCCCGGATGTCAAGATCATTCTCGATATAGGACTCTGCCTTGAGCGTAAATACCGTTCCCTCACCATCCGCCGGTGCAACTGCTACCGAAGGATCGCTTCCATCATCACCCTTCGATGGTTTCAGAAAAATATTTTTCAAGTATATTTTTCCATTCATGGTGTCTTTCACGGTCGGAATTCCTCCTTCCGTCGTCACCACCTTCGGTCCGGTGATCTTCACATGAGCTCCGGTATTCGCCTCCAGACTTCCGCGACTGATCAGAAGCCCACAGTTGAAGTGTGCTGCCATTTTGCGTTCCACGAGGATCGCCGAAGCATCATCCTTCACATCACCACCGGCTTCGAGCGAACCAACGCCACCTCCTGTATAGATATCCCCACTAAACGCCGCAGGGTTATCGTCCGTTGTATCAGAACCGGCATCCCCGATTTTGAGCTGTCCATCCGAAATCAACAGAAACCGGTTCGTCGCTTCCGGCGTACTTCCACCGTCAAAATGATAATCCGGAACCGTCATCTGGATGTCCGTCTGCACCGTAGATCGATAGCCGGCCTCATCCTTATAGTCGACTACGAGATTGCGGAGCACCAGATAATACCCCTTACTGGTGGAATAACAGATGGAAAAACACAAATCACCGTTGTCCGCGGAAAACGCGGGAGGCTCCGGCGGTGTCGTCGCGCCGGCAATCCGATTTCTCAGTTGTGCCACCGATGTGATCGCCTCCTGCTTTTCTTCCGACTGGGTCAGGGCAGCGACCTTTTCGATGGAAACCGGATGCGCGATCACTGCGCCGCCGGTAACAGCGGCCAAATTTACATCCGCGTCGTTCCAGACATAATCAGACGGGGCAATCTTATCGATAATCCCTTCAATATACAATCTGGCAAACCGGTCTCTTTTAGACAGAACCAGCTTTTTTGTAGAATCATTGGGGTCCGTTTTGGTAAATACCTTATTATAGTCTTCCATAACTTCCTTATAGGCAGCGGCACCCGCTTCACTGGCATACTGAAGCAAACCGGAACGAACCTCCGACAGGATTCCCTCCGCACTGTACAGATTCTCATTTGAATTCCGGTCCATATATACCGAAACTAAATACTTAGAGGACGCAGCCAGGATCACAACACCGATGGCAATCAAAAACGCCGTCGCGATCACAACCGTTACGAGAGTAGCTCCTTCCCGTTTTGTGTTCAGTTTTTTCAGGATTTGTTTCATAGATATCGTCCTTTCCTGCTTTCTCTAAACTGACTGTTTTTCCTCAATTATTATAATTATATAGATTTCGATGTCGTATTCTGTGCCAGTTCCTTGCCCGGTTGAATCCCGGTCGCCGCATCGTAGACCTTCACATCAATTCGGGCAATCCGCTTGGATTTTCCCGGCTCATCCTTGGCAAACATACCGGAAGACGTGGCTCCGTCAAGAACAACACCGTTCCCTTCGTCATCAGGGTTCGAATAATACTTTGTATTCGTCGAAGGATTATTATTCGAAACAGCCAGGAAATATCTCGGGGAAGTATCCTTCGTCTCCGTACCATCCGCAACTGTATAGGTGTTCTGCCGGATAAAATGGTACGATACGTTATCTGCGTAGTTCACTCCTCCTGCTTCCGTCAACGCCAGAGCATCAATCTCCACACTCTGATGAATTTCTCCACCGAAATTATCCGCATCGCCGTAGGCAGGCATAAAGATGTAGTAGATATTCTGGAGCTTACTCTTCTCTACTTTATTGCTTTCCAGCGGCACCTCGGTTTCTGCCGAGCCGACGTCAGTCGTCACTTCGAACTTACTGTATCCGGTCACCACAAACTCAGCACTGCCCGGAGTATCTTCCGTAATCCGGATAACCAATGTACGATGAGCGGCATTTTTGATGGTATCCCGGGATATCCTCTCGCCGGAAACCGGAGCAGTCTCCGGAGCATCTTCACTGACGGACGGTACTCCCGGATTCAGTTTATAATACAGATTTCCGATCCCGATATTAAACACACTGCTATCCTCAGTGATTACCACACTTCCTTCCGAATACACTTCCTGAAAATGCGGTTCCTGATACGAGTTAAACAAAGAATTGGGAGTTACCCCTCCAGACCACCCTGCCGGACCGTAGGCGCCGTAATCAATCATTACCTCAGCGATATATGACGTCCCGTCAACTTTGATCCCTTTACGCGTCATAAACGTCTTGCCGGTATCGTCATCCGCTACCGAACTTTCAGCCTTATCCAACATCTCCCATCCGGCCTCTTCTCCATTCTCATCGGCCACAACCGGGCGCAGAGCGACCAGCTTTTCCTCGATGTTATTGAAATTACTGATGGAGTCAATCTCCTCGATCACGGATTGTGCCGCCAGATCGGCTGCCTGCTCATGTTTTCCGTGTGCCGTATGGATCGCCGAATTGGTGAAATAAAGCAGAATCGGAACAGAGAGTATCGCAAGGATAGCCACCGCGATGATGACCTCGATCAGCGAAAAACCTTCTCTGTATCTGCGATTATTCTCCATCCGTTCCACTTCCTTTCACTTCAATATCTGTCACTTATTCAAATATCGATCAGTCTTCCTTCTTGTCGCCTTCGTCATTCTTCTCTCCGTCGGCCTTCTCT
Organism: Eubacterium sp.; assembly: GCA_017540125.1. Lineage (GTDB taxonomy): Bacteria > Bacillota > Clostridia > Lachnospirales > Lachnospiraceae > Eubacterium_F. The sequence goes on along the minus strand of JAFYBS010000225.1, from coordinate 4,356 downwards.
TCGGATTCCGGAGCTTCCTGATAGGTATGTTTAGAATCCTTGGACTTCTTGTCGCCCATACCGAATACATCGTCAGAGCCGATCGTGATACCGGAGATATCAGGCTCTACATAAGCGATGCCGTTTCCGTTCATCGAGTAATAGTTCACGGTCATCGTACCGCTGAGTTTACCGGTGGCGGAATCAAATGTAAGCGATACCGGTCCCACCGACATATGTTCTCCGTTCTCGGAGATCCAATCCAGAGCATCGTAGATCTCGCTCTTTTTACCGATCACGGCAAGCTGATAGGTGGAATATTTTCCGATAATCTCGTTGATCGGAACCTTCGTCTCCGGTGACGTCTCAGCCGCCGCCGTAGCTCCCTCACCGGCCTCAGTATTCTCGGAAAGAACCGCCGTGTCTAACGTAGTGAGCGCACCATGCTCCATGAAGGTCATATCCTTGCTGGGCTGGATCATCGTTACACGCATACCGGAATCCACCATCATCCGATATATGTTATATATCGCCTTCTGCTCCGTCATTCTTGAGGGGTATTCGGCAAAATATAAATCCATCTCTGTTTCATGCTGCTGTGCCAGCGGACGCATCTGCTCCACCTGTACCTGCAGAGCTGTCAGTCGGTTCACTTCACTCTGAAGCTTGTTTGACTCCGACTCCAATCTGGTTGTCTCATCCGAGTTCGGCTGAAACACGAAGAAAAATGTCAGGGCCAATACCAGAAGTCCGGCGAAGACCAGCAATACCTTTTCAATGTATTCGACATTACTGATCACCCCCTTCCGTAGTCTCAGAGCCTTCCGCGGCATCTCCCTCTCCCGTGGATTCATCCGTGGATTCCTCGGTCGACTCTTCCGTCGCCTGATCCTCCTCCGACGGAGTTGTCAGGAAGGCTTCATCGATTCCGGCCGCGATCAGATCACGGATCATCAGCTCATCGGCGATGAACTCACAGGTCAGTGAGTAGACATAACGGAACTTGCCTGCTGCCAATCCCTGATCTTCGGCAATCTGCTCAACCCAAGCATTCCGGATGGTAGGTATTTTATTCAACTGGATGATCAATGCCGGGATTGACAGAAGTCTCTCCGCCGAAACAGCGTTGATCACAATATTTTTCCCGTCCGAGGTCAATCCGGTGATCCGGAAGCTCTTCGGACACAGACTCTCGATATCGTTCAGAAGAGCATGCAGGTGGTTGTTGTTCAGATCGGTTGCCACCTTCACACCGTTGTACATTCCGTAGTTCTGTTCGATCGCCAGAAGCTCGTTATACTCCGGCTCCACGCTGGTCAGCGTATTCACCTTCATCTGCCAGGAATCTCTCTCATCCTGCGCTGTGAAGAGGTTCAGGTAAGACCAGCCGGCCAGTGTGGCAGCCACCATGACCAGAAGCGCACAGATCAGGATCGGTCCGACCATGGTTCCTTTCTTCGCGTCCTTCTCGGCAACATCCCGGGAAATGAAATTCACCGGGCTGAAAACCGCACCCATACAGTTCAGGTACTGGAGCATCGAGATACTGATCTCGACCTTCCGGTTAAACCGGACTCCGGCAATCTCGGTCGGTGTCGTCGTCTGTATGCCGAGCTCGTTTGTCAGTAGGTCATGGATACCTACGATGCTGCAGCCCCATCCGATCAGCGATACTGCCTGGATCGGATCCCCACGGTGCTGCGCGTTGTAATACTCGACAACCCGGACGATGTTACCGATGAGGTAATCACCGTTGTTCGTAACCTCGATACGTTTCTGCATCGAGTAGTCTTCTCCTGAATTCTCAACTCCCAGATGAGGCATCAGCACACGCTGGGAAGAAATCAGCTTGTACGCTTTATCAAACGTCTCGCATCGGAACGCCGGTTCCTCCTGGATGGCATCGGTAAATACGTTGACACCATAGGGAACCACACGCTGCAGAAGCAGCTTGTCCTGATTGACCACGTTTACCAGCGTGGAATCCCGGTTGATCTGGATCGAAAGGGATGTTCCGGAACCCACCTGGCGTTTCATGATCTGGAACACGGAGTTTCCGTCTGCCTCCAGAGCTGCGATCCGCACTCCGATGGCATCGGCCAGAGTGTAGTAGGAATTGATCAACTCGGTCGGAGCCGCAAACACGAGCACATCCTGAACCAATTCAGAATCGTCTGCTTCCTCCGTAGCCACATCCTGGTTCTTTTTCTTTTTCTTCTTGGACTTCTTGTCTGTATCCTTACCCTCCTCAGCCTCGACCAATTTGTCGAAGCCCTTTTCCGTAGGAAGATTCGAGTTTCCTTCCTCGCCGGCATAGGGTTTGCCCTGCAGGACATGTGAGAATACATACTGCTGAGTATCGACCGGAAACAGGTCCGCTACTCTCGCCTGAACGAGGGCGCCCATCCGCTGTTTGCTCACCGCCGGCATCGTCGCTTCACGACTGGCGATTTTTGAAGACGGGATGACGAAGATCGCGTCTTTGCAGTTGATGTGCTTCTCCTTCATGGTTTTCATGATCATCCTTGCGAGATCGGTCACATCAATGATCTGGCCGTCCGACACACACCCCTCCGGTGTGGTCACGCGCATGCATCCATAAATCGACGGCTCGTCATCGACTTGATCCATGTGGACGATGTGCGTTGTTCTGGATCCTACCCGGATCACTAACACTTTTTTTGCCATTGCTCTCCTCCAAGAAGCTATAATATAGTTGACTATATGTTCAGCACCGTACACGCGTAACTATACGGTGAGAATACCCGATTCTTATAATCCCATCAATCCCATATACCAGTCGTACATCCCCTGCCCCCACAGGAGACAGATAAATATCGCGAACGACAGATACGGCCCGAAGGCAAACTTTCCTTTCTTCTTCGTCACAGCGATCCGAATCCCCTCGATGACAGCGCCGACGACGCATCCGATGATGATCGCGAAGAATACCCGGCTCAAACCCAGACAAAGTCCGGCACAGGCCATCAACTCGATATCCCCCAGGCCGAGACCTCCCTTTCCGGTGACCGCCCGGAATATCAGCGCGATGATCAGTAAAAATGCTCCCGCCGCGACCATACCAAGTACATAATCCAACCAGTTATCCCAGTCGAGCGCCAGATTTACGATGCCCATCAACAGAATGATGAGATACGTCCCCACCGGGATCATCATCGTGCGAAAATCGATCATCGTGATCACGATCAACGAAGAAGTCACCACGCACCACAGACCACTTTGGATGTTCCAGCCGTTCACAAGGAACACCAGAACGTACAGCAATCCGTTTACTGCCTCGACAATCGGATACTGGACGGATATCTTCTCTCCGCAGTACCGGCACTTTCCTCTCAGGAACAGCCAGCTGAACAAGGGAAAGAGGTCGTACCATGCCAAGCGATGCCCGCACCTCATGCAGTGCGAGTTCACACGGACGATGCTCTCTTCTTTCGGAATTCGGTAGATACACACATTAAGAAAGCTTCCGATCACGATGCCATAGAGAAAAATGATCGGATAGAGTATATACCAAAGTTCCTCCATCTCCTGTCTCCGCGCGCCAACATCAGCCGAATCTGCCCACTCAAAAACACAACAAAACCCGCCGCAAACGCACGGTTTTTCGTGGTTTGCGCCTGGCAAAGGGCATAGTTCGCCTATTTACTCTGTTTAATTATACTAGACTTTCGGGGAAAATGCAAGGAAAATCTGAGGAATTTGTAATTTTTTTGAATTTTTGATATTTTTTACATTATATAAGGTAAAGTATGGTTCGCGGAATCCACGGGAACAAAAATGGCTCCCCGGATTCGGGGAGCCATTTTCAGATACTCCTAATCACTTTGCTGTTCTGACAGAAAAAGTAGTTGCACGACTTTTAACCGGTTTCCCATCATCTAGTTTCCATACAGACTGAGCTTTAATTACATAACGCCTGTTCTTGCCCAAGCCTTTGATGGTGACCGTATTCTCCTTTGCCTTGTAGGTTTTCCCTTTGCAAATAAAAATGGTATAATCGGCTGAATCAGCCTTCGTGAAGGTTATGGTAACTGATTTTTTAGTTTTTGTGTATGTGGGGTTCGTCGGTGGCGCTGCCTTGATCCACTTCGCATAAAGTTTCAGATCCTCAGTGATACCCTCGTTTATAGTTTTCACCTTTGACGAATCGTCAAAGCTGGTATCCTTGAACCACCCACCGAAGAGGTAACCGGATCTGGTGGCAGCCTTAAGATTGATTACCTGACCCACGTTCCATACATTCGGATTATCCGGATTGTTCTGACCGGAGTTAAGCACATACTCGATCCGTCGTGTGATTGGGTCAGCCTTGATAGAATACTTCACATCTCCCTTCGTATTCGGAGCCGAGATGAA
>JAFYBS010000224.1 GCA_017540125.1 Eubacterium sp. | reverse complement strand
ACCATTTACGCAGGATGTTTTCTCCATCCTGCAAGGCGCCTGAACGCGTCGATGCGGTGGCATCGGCAAGTGAAGGCAACGAAGCAGGTGGAAAAACAGACAAGTAATATGGTCCGGTTATTTGGTGTCAGTAGCACTAGCGTTTGATCATCGCATGCAACTCCTGCAGACTATGCAGATCGCCGTTCCCGTGTTCCTTCAGATATCGGATACCCTCAGCAGATGCCCGGGCAGCCGCCATCGTAGTCAGATAAGGAATTTTGGCTTTGACCGCAGCCTTTCTCAGGTAACTGTCATCGTGAACACTGTCCTTGCCGACCGGAGAGTTGATGACCAGATCCACCTCTCCGTTGGTGATCATGTCCCGGGTATTGGGGCGGCCCTCATACAGCTTTTTCACGTGTTTTGCGGGAATCCCGGCCCCGGTGATCAGCTCAAAGGTCTGTCCTGTTGCCACGATCTCGAAACCGACATCGTGGAACATCTGTGCCACCTCGACGACTTCTTCTTTATCCTTTCTGTTCACGGATATCATCACACGGCCGGAAAGCGGCAGCTTCGATCCGACTCCCTCCTGTGCTTTGAAGTAGGCTTCTCCATAGGATTTGGACAGTCCCAAAACCTCTCCTGTGGACCGCATCTCCGGTCCGAGCAACGGATCTACCTCCTGGAACATGTTGAACGGGAAGGCCGCTTCCTTCACACCGTAATATGGGATTTCTCCCTCCTTTAGTTCATGGATCGGCGACGGCTTGCCGGTTATATCTGCCGTGATAATCTCCGTCGCCAGAGGAACCATCCGGATGTTGCAGACTTTGGATACCAGCGGCACGGTTCGGGATGCTCTCGGGTTGGCCTCCAGAACATAGACCGTATCGTTCTCGATAGCATACTGCATGTTCATCAGTCCCTGGACATGCATCTCTTCGGCTATTTTTCTCGTGTATTCTTTGATGATCTTCACATTTTTATCGGAAATATGTACCGACGGCAGGATGCAGGCCGAATCCCCGGAGTGTACTCCCGCCAATTCGATATGTTCCATAACCGCCGGAACGAACGCATGTCCGCCGTCAGCGATGGCATCGGCCTCACACTCCATCGCATGATTCAGGAACCGGTCGATCAGAATCGGACGATCCGGCGTAACTCCGACCGCCGCATTCATGTACTCAGCCATCGTTTCATCGTCGTATACGACTTCCATTCCGCGGCCGCCCAGAACATAGGAGGGACGCACCATTACCGGATATCCGATCCGGTTCGCGATCTCCTTTGCCTCCTCGGTGTTGACCGCCATCCCCGACTCCGGCATCGGGATTCCCAGCTTATCCATCATCGCACGGAACTGATCTCTGTCCTCAGCGAGGTCGATAACTGCCGGCGATGTACCGAGAATGCGGACTCCGTTTTTCTCGAGTTCCGCAGCGATATTCAACGGCGTCTGACCTCCGAACTGCGCGATCACACCCACCGGTTTTTCCTTGTGATAGATGCTCAGAACATCCTCCAGTGTCAAAGGCTCGAAATACAGCTTATCCGAAGTATCGTAGTCCGTGGAAACGGTCTCCGGGTTGCAGTTTACGATGATGGTCTCAAATCCGAGTTTTTTCAAAGCCATCGCTGCATGAACACAGCAGTAATCAAACTCGATTCCCTGACCGATCCGGTTCGGTCCGCCTCCCAGGATCATCACCTTCTTTTTATCCGTGTTAACCGGATTTTTGTCGGTTGAATTGTAGGTGGAATAATAATAAGCACTGTCCTCGGTTCCGCTGACATGCACTCCCTCCCAGGCCTCCTCGACACCGAGTTCCAGCCTTTTTTCCCGAATCTTCTCCTCGGGAACTTCGAGAATCTCGCTGAGATAACGGTCTGAAAAACCATCTTTTTTGGCCCGGATCAGATCTTCATCGGCGGGAACGCTTCCTTTGCCCTTCAGCAGAGCTTCCTCTTCCTCTACCAGCTCTTTCATCTGCTCAATAAAGTATTTTTTTACATGAGTCATCTCATAAATCTCATCGACGGACGCACCCTTCCGAAGCGCCTCATACATCACGAAATGCCGCTCGCTGGATGGCGTGATCAGCTTTTTCAAAAGCTCTTCCCGACTCAGCGAATCAAAATCCTTCACATGTCCCAGACCGTACCTTCCGGTCTCCAAACTCCGGATTGCCTTCTGAAATGCTTCCTTATATGTTTTTCCGATACTCATTACCTCACCGACGGCACGCATCTGAGTACCCAGTTTATCCTCGATCCCTTTGAATTTTTCAAACGCCCAACGGGCAAACTTGATCACAACATAGTCACCGTCGGGATAGTATCGATCCAGCGTTCCGTATTTTCCGCAGGGGATATCCTTCAATGTCAATCCGGTTGCCAGCATCGCCGACACCAGAGCGATCGGGAATCCCGTGGCTTTTGAAGCCAGCGCTGAGGAACGTGAGGTTCGCGGATTGATCTCGATGACGATGATCCGGTCGCTCACCGGATCATGCGCAAACTGAACGTTGGTACCGCCGATAACCTGTACCGCCTCGACGATTTTGTACGCCTGTTCCTGCAACCGGTCCTGAACCTCCTGCGAGATGGTCAGCATGGGTGCCGAGCAGAAGGAGTCCCCGGTATGAACCCCCATTGGGTCGATGTTCTCGATGAAGCAAACGGTAATTTTGTTTCCCTCGCGGTCACGAACCACCTCCAGCTCCAGCTCCTCCCATCCGAGGATGGACTCCTCCACCAGAACCTGTCCCACCAGCGATGCCTGGAGACCTCTGGCACATACCGTCTGAAGCTCTTCCCGGTTGTACACCAGTCCTCCGCCGGCTCCCCCCATGGTATAAGCCGGACGAAGCACGACCGGATATCCGAGTGAATCAGCGATTTTCAGGGCCTCATCCACACTGTAAGCCACCTCTGACCGGGCCATTTCTATCCCCAGACTATCCATGGTATGCTTGAACTCAATCCGATCCTCTCCCCGTTCGATCGCGTCTACCTGAACCCCGATCACCTTGACATTGTATTTGTCCAAAATTCCCTTCTGATTCAACTCAGAGCACAGGTTCAATCCCGACTGTCCGCCGAGGTTCGGAAGCAACGCATCCGGCCTTTCTTTGTCGATAATCTGTTCCAGACGATCCACATTTAACGGCTCGATATAAGTGACGTCGGCAATCTCCGGATCCGTCATGATCGTTGCCGGGTTGGAATTCACAAGCACTATCTCGTATCCAAGCTTCCGAAGTGCTTTACAGGCCTGCGTCCCGGAATAATCGAACTCGCATGCCTGTCCGATGACGATCGGACCGGATCCGATAATCAGTACTTTGTGAAAATCTGTTCTTTTTGCCATTTTTATACTTACCTCCTCTTGTACTATTCAGCCAGAAGTTTTTTGGCGCTGACGATCCTGACACAGAGAGTGAACAGCTCCGCTGCCACCTTCAGATCTTCGAGCGGCGGATACGTCGGCGCAACTCGTATATTCGAGTCCTTCGGATCCTGATGATACGGCCAGGTAGCTCCGGCCTCCGTCATCTTCACTCCGGCTTTCTTCGCCAGCTGAATGATATCCTTCGCGCAGCCTTCCATCGATTCAAAGCTGATGAAATACCCTCCCATCGGTTTCGTCCACTCACCGATGCCAAGTCCCTCCAGATTCTTATCAAAAGTATCCAAAACCGCTTCGAACTTAGGCCGGATCACATCCGCATGCTTTCTCATGTGATCGACCATGCCCGAGATATCACTGAAAAACCGGACGTGTCGAAGCTGATTTACCTTGTCATGACCGATAGTCTGACGGGAGAGCTGCTTTTTGATATCCTCCAGGTTGTTCAGCGAGGTTGCCAGAGAGGCGATACCGCTCCCCGGGAAGGTTATCTTCGAAGTCGAGGCGAACTTATAAACCATATCCGGTTTTCCTGCCTTTTTACACTCCGCCAGAATCTCCGGGATGAACTCCCGGTTGTGATCGTACAGATGATGGATTCCGTATGCGTTATCCCAGAATATACGAAAATCCGGTGCCGCCGGTTCCAGATGTGCAAACCGGTAGACCGTCTCATCGGAATATGAATATCCCTGCGGATTGGAGTACTTCGGTACACACCAGATTCCTTTGATCGCGGAATCCTTCGAAACCAGATCCTCCACCATATCCATATCCGGCCCCTCCTCGGTCATGGGAACCGGGATCATTTCTATCCCGAAATACTCCGTGATACTGAAATGACGGTCATAACCGGGAACCGGACAGAGGAATTTCACCCTGTCCAGCTTGCACCACGGTGTGTTTCCCATGATTCCGTGTGTCATCGCCCGGGACACCGTGTCATACATCACATTCAGGGAAGAATTGCCGTAGATAATGATATTATCCGGGTGATTCTCCATCATATCTCCGATCAGAACCTTCGCCTCGGCAATTCCGTCCAGAACACCGTAGTTCCGGCAGTCCGTTCCGTCCTCACAGCTCAAATCCACCTCGGAGTTCAGCACATCCATCATTCCCATGGACAGATCCAACTGCTCCCGACAGGGCTTTCCGCGACTCATATCCAGATGGAGATCCATTTTCTGATATTTATCAAACTCCTTCTCCAACGTTTTCAGTTCATTTTTCAACTCCTCCTGAGACATTTCCGCGTATGCTTTCATATCGCTGT
>JAFYBS010000223.1 GCA_017540125.1 Eubacterium sp. | reverse complement strand
TCTCAGCCATGGCACCGGAGACGATAGTTGCTGTCGTCGCACAGAATACCAGGTTGAAGATGAAGTTGGACCAGTCAAAGTTCTGATAATTTGAAAAAATATCGAAGCCCGGCTGGCCGATCAATCCGACCATATCCTCACCGAGCAGTAACCCGAAACCAATGACGATGAACACGACGCATCCGATACAAAAATCCATCAGGTTCTTCATCAGAATGTTGCCCGCGTTCTTCGCTCTTGCAAATCCGGATTCCACCATGGCGAATCCGGCCTGCATCCAAAACACCAGCGCCGCTCCGATCAGAAACCATACGGAGAAGAGCTCGCCGTCTACACTTGATAGTAATTCTTCCATCTGTTCTTCCTCCTTTTTTTCTCCCTGGTGCAACTTTTATCAAGTCCCCTCGTCAGTAGCACCATGTTGACAGTTACCTATCGCGTTTGCGATAAAAAAAAAGAAAGGCGCCCCGGTTTTCACCGAGACGCCCTTGCCTCATCGATGTGCATCATAGCACATTAGTTTTCACTTGTCAAGAGTTTTTTTTTAAAATGTTTTTTCTAAATCCGATGTTTCATTTTTTCGGAAAAAGTGTTATACTGTGTGGGAATAAAGGAGGGGAAATAGTTTGATTTGTTAATTGTTTTCTTGCATGTCCGGGAAAGGAGAAAACCGGGAATATGGGTAATTATCAATCGTATACCGAAGCAGTTGCGTCGGCTAAGGCAGGAAACCAGGATGCGTTCGCCTGGTTGTATGACAAAACCAGCAAGGAAAAATACTATATCGCGATCAAGTATATGAAAGATCCGACCGAAGCGTCCGATGTCCTGCAGGATGCCTATATGAAGGCGTGGCAAAACCTGGACAGCCTGAAAGAACCGGAAAAATTTCCCGGCTGGATCGGTCAGATCGTGGCAAACACCGCCCTTTTGGCACTCCGAAAAAAAAGGCCCGTGACCTTCTCGGACATGTCCGGGGAAAACGAGGAGGGAGAAGAGTTTGTCTATGACATCGAGGATTCGTCGATCGAGAGACAACCGGAACTGAACTATACGACCAACGAACGTCAGGAGATCATCCGGTCCATGATCGATTCGCTGACCGATGAACAGCGTCTGTGCATCATGATGTATTACGTCGAGGAGATGTCGGTGAAGGAGATTGCAGAGACTTTGGGCTGCTCCGAAAACACGGTCAAATCGCGACTGAACTATGGGCGGAAAAACATCCGTCACGAAGCAGACGAGATGAAGAAAAAGGGTTACAACTTCTACAGTCTGGCTCCGCTTCCGTTGCTCCTTCTGTTGCTTCATGCAGAAAAAGCGTCCGCTATGGGAATCGCTGTTTCGGCAGGCACAACCACGGCGACAGCTTCCGGAGCGACCGCCGCCTCTGCCGCCTCCGCCGGATTCTGGGCGACGGCAGCCGGAAAAAGCATCCTCGGCATCGCCATCGCCGTTACAACGGGAATCGCCGGATTTACCACTGTTACGGTAGTGAACTCACTCAATGACGGAGAACCCGCTGCTACCGTGGCGGTATCGGAAAGCGCGGTGATGCCGGAGGCAACGGCGGAACCGCACGTCCCGACAGCGTCTCCCCGGCCCTCTGAGCCGGCCCCGACGGAAGAACCGCACGTTATCTGGAAGAATACCAACCGGCTTCCCTCCCAATACGCATATGACTGCAGTTTTGTGTGGAAGTGTACCGGATCCGATCACGACGGGAGCTATTATATTCAGAACTTCAAACTGATCTATAAGAATAAAAAGGGAAAAAAGAAGGCAATCGCGAAGATTCCGTACCGGGTTCGATATCGGGAGGCAGATCCACCGCGGCCGGATGTTATCAACTGTATCGATAACCTTATCTATGTCAACGTGACAGAGTGTGCCGACGGATCGGGGGACGGAAACGGCTGTGTTCTCTATGCCGTGGATCTCGAGAACGGCAAAGTAATCACCATGTCGGATCGGGAAACGAATGTGGAAGCGGCGTACGACCGGTACATGGTGATCGAAAAATCATCCTGTACCAGAAGCGATGCCAGCTGTATTGACTGTTCACTGTATGAAGTAGACGGGACAAAGCTGAAAAAGATCAAAAAGCTGGGACTCCTGTTCTCACCGACCTTTTATAAGGGAAAACTGTATTATGATGTCTATGACGACTGGCACATGAAACGGGTTACGGTATACCGGGCGAATCCTGACGGATCGAAGGCGAAAAAGCTGTTTACCAAGCGATATCGCGGCCCGGGAGAATATGGTCAGGTAATCGCCGGTCTGTCGGGGTTGAAAGAACGCAACGGCGTGATCGAGATTTACGACGGAACGGACAAGCGTTCTACCTACCGGGTAAAGGAAGCATCGTCTCGAAAACGATGAAAAAATATCTTGACAAGAAAAAGAATCTGTGCTATGATGCACAACGATGAGGCAAAGGCGTCTCAGAGTTCTGCTCTGGGAGTCTTTGTCTTTTTTTGTTTGTTGGGAGGTAAGATCATGTGTGCGATTTTGACTTATGCACGACCGGATGTGTCGGAGGTGTTTTTTGAAAAAATGCTCCAAAAGACACAGTCCCGCGGGCCGGATATGACCGACCATATCAAGGTGAAGGGAGGATGGATCGGGTTCAACCGGCTTTCCATCATGGGGCCCGGGGCGACGGGAATGCAGCCTTTCACGCACCGTGGAAACGCGGCGGTGTGCAACGGCGAGCTCTACGGCTACGGTCCGCTGAAGGAGTATCTGGCATCGATGGGATATCCCTTCGAAAGCGGAAGCGACTGCGAACTGCTGCTTCCCCTGTATGAGAAGACGGGAACCGGACTTTTCGGAATACTCGATGCGGAGTTTGCCTGTGTCATCTACGACGGGCAGCGGGACGAGTTCATCGCGGCGAGAGATCCCATCGGTATCCGTCCGCTCTACTACGGTTACGACGACGACGGCTATATCATTTTTGCATCGGAGCCGAAAAACATCGTCGGTGTGGTGAAGGAGATAAAACCGTTTCCGCCGGGACATTTTTACCGGAACGGAGAGTTTGTCTGCTACAAGGACATGACCTTGGGCGGTGTGTATGCCAGGGACGGATGGCGTCCGGGCGAGGCCGGCTTCGGCAGACATCTGAGCGGAGTAGGAAACGCCTACAGCCGGAGTTCATCGAAGGACAAAGATTCGTATGAGAAGGATGACCTCGATGTTATCTGTTCCGGAATCCATGACCGGTTGATGAGCGGGATTGAAAAGCGGCTGATCGCTGACCAGCCTGTCGGATTTCTGCTCTCCGGAGGACTGGACTCCTCGCTGGTTTGCGGAGCGGCAGCTAAACTCTGGGATGGTCCGATCGAGACCTTCGCCATCGGCATGGACATCGATGCCATCGATCTGAAGTACGCGAGACAGGTGGCAGATTATATCCACAGCAATCACCATGAGGTGATCATCACGAAGGATGATGTGATCGAAGCACTGGAACCGGTGATCGAGGCTCTCGGAACCTACGACATCACCACGATCCGTGCCTCCATCGGGATGTATCTGCTGTGCAAGTGGATTCGTGAGAACACGGATATCCGGGTACTGCTGACCGGAGAAATCTCGGATGAGCTCTTCGGCTACAAGTACACCGACTTCGCGCCGAGTCCGGAAGCTTTTCAGGAGGAATCGAGGAAGCGGATTCGCGAGCTTCACATGTATGATGTACTCCGCGCCGATCGATGCATCAGCGTCAACTCTCTGGAAGCGCGTGTGCCTTTCGGTGATCTGGACTTCGTGGACTATGTGATGGCGATCGATCCGGCGAAGAAGATGAACACCTATGGAATCGGAAAGTACCTTCTCCGTCATGCCTTCGAAGAGGACGAGTTGATCCCGCGCGAGATCTTGATGCGTGAGAAAGCCGCCTTTTCCGACGCCGTCGGTCACTCCCTCCGGGATGACCTGATCGAATTAGCCGAGGAGACGTACTCCGATGAGGCCTATCAGGCCGGTATAGAAAAATATACCCACGCGAAGCCCTTTACCAAGGAATCTCTTCTATACAGAGATATTTTCGAAAAATACTACCCGGGCCAATCCCATATGGTCGACGACTTCTGGATGCCGAACCGCGAGTGGGAAGGCTGCGATGTAAACGATCCCTCCGCAAGAGTTCTTTCGAATTACGGAGCGAGCGGAGAGTGATAGATTTTGTAACCAATTATAAATGTATATGATAAGGAGGAAACTATTATGATGGAAGCAAAGAAACTACCCGAGGAATACGGAAGCCTTGTCTTCGGCGACAAAGTAATGCGCGAGCGTCTCCCCAAGGACATTTACAAAGCAGTCCATAAGACGATCGTGAACGGCACCCATCTGGAGCTGGACGTGGCCAATTCTGTGGCAGCGACGATGAAGGAATGGGCGATCGAGAACGGAGCCACTCACTATACTCACTGGTTCCAGCCGATGACCGGACTCACTGCGGAGAAGCACGACAGCTTCATTTCACCGGAACCGGACGGGACCGTGATTATGGAGTTTTCCGGTAAAGAGCTGGTCAAGGGCGAGCCGGATGCTTCAAGTTTTCCGTCAGGAGGTCTGCGTGCTACGTTCGAGGCCCGTGGTTATACAGCCTGGGATCCGTCATCACCGGCTTTCATCAAGGATGGTTCTCTCTATATCCCCACCGCGTTCTGTTCCTACGGCGGTGAGGCGCTGGATAAAAAGACACCGCTCCTGCGTTCTATGGAAGCGCTTTCCAAAGAAGCAGTGAAGCTGATGCATATGCTGGGATACGAGGATGTCACCCGTGTCAACACCACCATCGGATCGGAGCAGGAGTACTTTCTGATCGACAAGGATGACTATATGCAGAGAAAGGATCTGCTGCTGACCGGACGGACACTGATCGGTGCCCCGGCAGCCAAAGGGCAGGAGATGGAAGATCATTACTTCGGTGTGATCAAACCGAAGGTATCCGCTTTCATGCACGATCTGGATGAAGAACTCTGGAAGCTGGGCATCCCGGCGAAGACCAAGCATAACGAGGTGGCACCGGCACAGCATGAGATGGCACCGGTCTTCGAGACCGCCAATGTGGCAGTGGATCACAACCAGCTGACGATGGAGGTTATGAAAAAAGTTGCCGACAAACACGGTTTCTCTTGTCTGTTGCACGAGAAACCTTTCGAGGGGATCAACGGCTCCGGAAAACATAACAACTGGTCTATCTGCACGGATACCGGTATCAACCTTCTGGATCCGGGCAAACATCCGGAGGAGAATATCCCGTTCCTGGTAACCCTGATCGCGGTCATCGCGGCAGTGGATGAATATGCACCGCAGCTTCGTCTCAGCGTTGCATCTGCCGGAAACGACCACCGTCTGGGTGCCAACGAAGCACCGCCGGCCGTGATTTCCATCTTTGTCGGAGACGAGCTTTCCAAAGTACTGGAGAGTATTGAGCAGGGAACGGCCTTCGAGGGCAGTGGAAAAACCAAGATGGAAATGGGTGCGCAGGTACTTCCGCATATCACGAAGGACAACACCGACCGGAACCGTACGTCACCCTTTGCGTTTACAGGAAACAAGTTTGAGTTCCGTATGCCGGGCTCCTCAGTGTCGGTGGCAAATGCCAACATCGTGCTGAACACGGCAGTGGCTGAGATCATTTCAAGGCTGACCCGCGAGCTGGAGGGGACGACCGGGGACGCCTTGAAGGATAAACTGACCGGGCTGTTGAAGAGTACATTGATCGAGCATAAGAGAGTGCTCTTCGACGGCAACGGTTATACCGATGAGTGGATCGAGGAGTCTGGAAAGAGAGGACTTCCGAATCTGAAATCCCTCCCGGATGCTATGCCGGAGTGGATCAGCGAAAAATCCATCGAGCTTTTCACCTCCCATCAGATCTTCACCAAGGAAGAGATGGAATCCCGCTATGAGATTCTGCTGGAGAACTACAACAAGGCCATCCATATCGAATCTCTGACCATGCAGGAGATGGTGAGAAAAGATCTGACCTCCGGTCTCATCGCCTACGAGCAGGATCTGACAAAGGAAATCCTGCAGAAGAGGGAGGCACTGCCGGGAGCGAAGGCAACCCTGGAGCAGGGCATCCTGAAGAGTCTGGATGAGGCTTCGGCGGCGATCTCCGAGAAACTGGAGATCCTGGCCCGCGATACGGAGAAAGCGGAGAAGCTCGACGATATGCAGAAACAGGCAGAGTACTATGAAGGTACCGTACTGAAGGAGATGGAGGACCTCAGAAGCTTTGCGGACGAGGCAGAGGCACTGATTCCGGATGAGTATCTGGCTTATCCGACCTACGGACAGCTCCTGTTCTCACTGAGATAAGGAAGATATATTGGAAATGTCACAAGAAAATCGCCGATTGTTCGGCGGTTTTCTTTTTTTATGTGCGAATAGCGAACGCCATGCAGGAAAGCTTGCTTTCCATGCATGGCTGAGCAAACGGTCATCGAGAAAGCTTTGCTTTCGAGATGACAGCGCATGGACGAGTAGGGGGATGAATCCCCCTACTCGATTCCGTAAAAGCCCTAAAAATGGGCGCATCAAGAAACATGTAGACTCCAGACAGATCGATCATCAGGAAGGAATCTACGATGATCAGACACAGGGGAAGCGTCAACTTTTTCACCCGAGTACATCGGCAAC
>JAFYBS010000222.1 GCA_017540125.1 Eubacterium sp. | reverse complement strand
TGATTTTCCGTTAGAAATGTCGGAAGAGCCGGAAGAAATCGAGTCGAAGCTGACACTCCCGACAGAGGAACCTGAGGAAGAGGAAGCAAAGCTGTCACACCCGACGGAGGAACCTGAGGAAGAGGAAGCAAAGCTGGCACTCCCGACAGAGGAACCCGAAGAAGAGGAAGCAAAGCTGACACTCCCGACAGAGGAACCCGAAGAAGAGGAAGCAAAGCTGGCACTCCCGACAGAGGAACCCGAAGAAGAGGAAGCAAAGCTGTCATTC
This sequence comes from Eubacterium sp., assembly GCA_017540125.1. Classification (GTDB taxonomy): domain Bacteria; phylum Bacillota; class Clostridia; order Lachnospirales; family Lachnospiraceae; genus Eubacterium_F. The sequence continues at coordinate 28,973 of JAFYBS010000222.1, read as the reverse complement.
CCGATCGAAGCACAGGACGAGGAAGAAGAGTCGGCAAGATTGGATATTCCGGTTGGAAATTCGGATGAGGAAGAAGAGTCAGCAAGGCTGGATATGCCGGTGGCCTCAGCGGAAGTTGAGGAAGCTTCCGGTCTGGGTATCCTGACCGGAGGAGATGGAGAGGAATCCGACGACAAAGAAGGATATGCGCTGGAAAGCGTTGCTCTGGAGAAGCCGGAGGAGGAATCTCCGGAAGATTTGAAGGTGGCTTCTTCTGATTATTTCGGGACGGATCATATTTCATCCGTTAAAAAAGATGAGGAAGAAACACCGGTAGAAGAAGTACCGGAAGATGTTTCTTTTGAAGAAAATGAGGTCTTAGAGGAAGAGCCGACGGAACCCATCGTCGAAGAGACGTCAATCCCGACGTCGCCGGAGGGCCCCGCTGAGGAGACCAACCTGGATCGCCTCGATATGAACGAGATGTTCAAGGATGAACCGGATGGATTCCGTTTTTCAGAACCGGAGTTCAAGCTGGAAGAACCCAAAAACTCCTTGCCCGAAATTCATTTGGAAAAAGCGTTGGAGATGCCCGGATTCGGAGAAGTGCAGACGCTGGATGCGCTCCCGGCGGAGGAATCGGTAGAGTTTTTGGAGCTTCCTACGGATGATGCTTCGGAGGAACCGAAGAAAAATGGTTTGTTCGGAGGCGTTTTCAAAAAGAAACAAAAACCTGCCAGGATAGAGCCTGTCAAAACGGAGCCGAAAAAGACGTGGAAGAAGCCGGAACTTGCGACGGAAATGGAAGAAGTTCCGGAGCCCAGACCGGTAATCCTCGAGCCGGTAGAACCGGTTGCAAAACCGACCGTGACAAGGCCGGAGCCAAAGTGGGTAATCGAAGAACCGATCATATCAAAGCCCGAGCCGAAAGAGGAAACCCCGGAACCGAAAGCAGAAACCCCGGAACCGATTGTGACGGAACCGGAGTCGAAAGCGGAAACCGTCGAATCGAAACCGGAAGTGAAGGCGACTTCGGAACCCGAGCCTGAGATACAGGGCGGTCCGAAGATGGTTTTTGATGACGAGGGGAATCCTCATATCGTATTCCCTGAGGATGAGGCAGTCGATAATCCGTTTAGTGATATGGATTTTCCGGACGCAACGATACCGGAGAGTCCGATGCCTGATCCGAAGATCATACCGGATGTACCCCGTGTTGAGTTTCCGGAAGGACCTCAGACGGAATTAACTATGAATCCGGATCCTGATAATAAAGAAAAGGCGCGGCCCTTTCGGAACCCGGAGGCGGCGGAGAGAACGCCGTCAGGACTGACAGCTGATGAGGACTTGTCCAAGGACTTGTCGCTCGAAGCTTCACCAAATCCGACAGATCGGTCGGCCGAAAAAGAACCGTCGGCGAGCTTTTTTGATGATGTCGTGGAGCCGGTGGGATTGTCCCCTGACACGATGGAGTACGATGGGAAAAACCATAAACAGACGTTGCTTGTTGTGGCGATTATCATTGTTGCTTTAGCAGTTGCCGGAGTCGGATTTTTGCTGTTTCGTAATTATGTCGATTCCACTTACACCGAAGCCATCGAAAATGCGAATGTATCGATAGCCAGGCTTTCGGAAGAGGGAATTCCGACACAGGAAGACTTCAACAGGGCTATGGACGATTACAACGCGGTGCCCTACGAGAAAAAGAATGAAGTAGAACACGCGGATATCCTTGAAAAATACAAGGATGTTGATTTGAAGCTGGTTCGCGACATCAAATCCCGGATTGACAGCCTGAAGGACGATACCCCCTTCTCCGATGTAATCTCTGTGGAAGAGGAATTCAACCGGTTAACGATGCAGGAGAAATCGCTGATCGATGCTTCCCGGATCGAACAGCTTAAAACTCTGGATGATAACGAGAAAACAGCGTTACAGGCGATAAAAAATATTCAGGATCTGTTGCCGGACTTTGATAATTTCAAAATCCTTACAGTGAATGTAAAGGATGATACAAAAATGTCGATTTCCCATCGGTTGAAGATCAGCTACAGTTACGTAGACGATGAAGGAACACTGACAGAAAAAACAACGTATATTTCGATGATGTCAGCGGACGATGATGTGGCCTACCGGAAGGCAGTCAACGAAGGGAATCCGGCTCTCTACACGGAGGGGACCGAGGACAAAGAAGCGTATGAGAAATGTGAATCCACCGAGGTAAATGTGGATCCGAACAAGCTTTCGTATTTTCTTGGCTGAGGAACTGTTATCAATATCAGTTCCTCAGGAACGATATGGAGGGTTTCATGGAAGTTTTTTTTCGTGTCCTGAAATCGGTATTATTCATAATCGTATGTGTTTTGGTGAATCTGGGTTTGGGAATGCTTGCGACAAACCTCTCCCTTCCCGTATGGCTGGATTCTGTCGGGACTATTGCATCGGCCATCGTTCTGGGCCCTTGGGTTGGAGCCGGTGTGGGTGCCGGTTGCAGTATTCTGCGTGGAATTATCAGTGTCGACTCGGCCTGGTATATGATTGTCAGTATCGGCCTGGGACTCACGATCGGAAAATTATATCCCAAAGAAAAAAGAGACTCATATCATATTTTGATGGCGGCTGCGGGTACTGCGTTGGTCGCCGTTATTTTGGCTACTCCGCTGAACACGATCCTCCAGAACGGCTATGTCGGAAACCCATGGGGAGATGCCCTATTTGATATGCTTTCCCGAAGTATGGATGTTCAGCTGCTTCGAACGATATTAAGTGAGCTGTTTGTTGAGATGCCGGATAAGGTATTCAGTCTGGTGCTGGCGGCTGTTTTTATCGAGGGATGGAGATGGTTGAAAAAACGTCGCGCTGATAAAAAAGCCCGGGAGGAAGATGCTTCCGATGAAAACAACTCCGGAAAGAATATATCTCCGGCAATTTGGATCGGAGTACTGATCCTTTCCGGTGGTTTGGCAGCGGGGATGCTGACCGGTGGTACCGGAGCTGTCGCGGCCCAATACGCATCGGAATACGAGACGACACTTTATGATGAAACAAACGGTCTGGATACCATCGAGATTAACGCCGTGGCCCAGACCAGGGACGGATATATCTGGGCCGGGTCCTACTCCGGCCTGTATCGTTATGACGGGAAAAAATTCGAACGGATCTATCCGGATGAACGGATCAACACGGTCATGCAGCTTTTCGTCGACTCCTGCGGAAGACTCTGGATCGGGACGAACGAAAGCGGCGTTGCCGTCTATCGTACCGACACGCAGGAAGTCGAGTTTTACAACATGCAAAACGGACTTGCCTCCGATTCGATCCGCTCGTTCTGTGAGGACGAGGAGGGCAACGTCTATGTCGGCACGGCGAGCAGTTTATCCATCATCTCCCGCGAAGGAGAGGTAACAACCCACACCGACTGGACAGATATCACACAGGTTCGATCCCTGGCAAAAGGAGGCGGCGGAGTTGTTGCCGGAGTCACCAATTCGGGAATATTATTCTTCATGAAAAATGGTGAGGTCGTTCTGAAAAAGCAATACAAAGGGCAGGAAGGCGTATATTACACATCCGTCGGATCCACCGGGGAAGGCGGCTTCATCGTCGGTACCAGTACCACAAAGATGATTCGGTTTATTTTTGAGCAGGGTCGCATCGTCTATGAAAAACTGATATCGACGAAGGGGGTTTATTACTTCAATACAATCCGGTATGACAAACGTACGAAGGGTTATTTTTTCTGCGGAGAAAACGGCATCGGACTGCTGGATGACAAGGACAACGTCACACTTCTGTCCCGGCAAAACTTCAGCAGCTCCGCCTGTGACATTGTCGTGGACTATCAGGGAAACATCTGGTTTGCCTCGAGCAAACAGGGTGTGATGAAGTATTCGCGGACGCCTTTTGAGGATGTTTTTGTCAAAGCGGGACTGCCCGATGGCGTGGTAAATGCCGTTTTGGTGTCCGGAGACGATCTCTACTTGGGGATGGATGACGGCCTGGTTGTCTTGAACAGAAAGACGTTCAAAAAACAGAATTATGATTTCATATCGAAGCTGGGAAAAGTCCGGATACGACACCTTCTGAAGGATTCCAAAGGCAACATTTGGGTCAGCACTTATGGAGAAGACGGTCTCGTAAAGCTGGGGGCGGATGGAACCTACAAAGCGTTTAACGAATCCATGGGGACTCTGGGCGGACGGTTCCGATCGACACTGGAGCTCGAAGACGGCACGATCCTGGCGGCCTCCAACATGGGATTATCCTATATCAAAAATGACCTCGTTCATGCGACCCTCGGTGAAAAAGACGGCATGAATGTCTCCCAGGTTCTGAACATGGTTCAGAAAGAGGATGGAACCGTGCTGGCCGGAACGGACGGCGGCGGACTCTATGAAATCAAGGACAGAAAAATCCAAAGGCATATCGGAGTTCATCAGGGGCTGGCATCCATGGTGGTACTGCGAATTGTTCCCGTTTCGGAACCGGATGGGTATCTCTATGTCACCAGTAACGCGATATATTATGACAATGGAATCCGCATCCGTCGCCTGAAAAACTTTCCTTATACAAACAACTACGATGTATATTTGGCACCGGATGATACCGTGTGGGTCAGCTCCAGCGCGGGTATTTTTGTCGCGAACAGAAAGGATTTTCTGGAGGATAAAGAGGATTATCATTATTCCCTGCTTAACCGTTCTCAGGGATTGAAGACCTCGCTGACGGCAAACGCTTTCGATGCCGTGGCGGACGATTATCTGTACCTGTGCTGTACCGACGGCGTGAGACAGGTTTCCACCAAATCCTACGATACCTTCAGCGAGCGGTATGCGATCCGGATCAATCATATCCGGGCCGATGGGAAGGAATTGAAAAACAAGGAAGGAACCTTCGTGATACCGGTTTCGACGAAGCGCCTGGAGATTGAGGTAGGGATACTGAACTATGCCCTGTCAAATCCGATCGTGCATGTCTGGCTGGAGGGAGCGGATTCCGGTGAACAGATTTGTCATCAGAACGAATTGGCACCGCTCACCTTCACCAACCTGGAATACGGGGATTATTGGCTTCGTGTCGAAGTTTACGACGGTGTCGGCGGGGACGTCATCCGCAGCGCGGGCTTTCCGATCACGAAGAGCGCACAGCTTTTTGAAAAAACGTATTTCAAGGTTTATCTGGTTGCCGTGTTACTGTTCTTCGGTGTATTTTTCGCATGGATGCTGACCAAGGTTCGAAGCATGTCGGTCATCAACGATCAGTACGATGAGATCACACGGGCGAAGGAGGAGGCGGAGAATGCCAATCAGGCAAAATCCCGTTTCCTGGCCAACATGTCTCACGAGATCCGCACTCCGATCAACGCGATCATGGGTATTGATGAGCTGATCCTCCGGGACGATATCTCCCAGGGAGTGCGTGACCGCGCGATGGATATCCGGATTGCTTCAAACAGCCTGCTTTCCATCGTGAACGATATCCTCGACCTGTCAAAAATCGAATCCGGAAAAATGAACCTGGTTGCCGAGGAATATCCCATGGGAGAATTCCTGTCGTCACTGGTATCGATGATCCGGGTGCGTTGCGATGAAAAAGATCTGATCCTGCGAACCTATGTGGATGAAAAAATCCCCTCCGTTCTGTACGGAGATGACTCCAGGTTGCGCCAGATCCTGTTAAACCTCCTGTCCAACGCCGTCAAGTATACACCGAAGGGCGAAGTGATTTTTGTGATAGAGGAAAAAGAAAGAAACACGATTTCGAAAGACACCATCTCTCTGCCGGGAATCGATGAAGCGCAGGGACTGGATCCGGACGGAAAGAAAATCAACACCGGAAAGAAACAGGTGATGCTTCATTTCAAGGTCAAGGACACCGGAATCGGAATCCGCGAAGAGGATATGGAGAGACTTTTCCAGCCCTTTGAACGGCTGGATGAGCAGAAAAATAAAAATGTTCAGGGTACCGGTCTCGGTTTGGATATCGCCCGTCAGATGATCGAGATGATGGGCGGAAAGCTGGCCTGCTCCAGCGTCTACGGTCAGGGAACGGAGTTTTCCTTCACCATTCCGCAGAACGTTTTGGACGAGAAACCCATCGGCGTTGACTGGAAGATGGCGGCGAAAAAGGATATGGGTGCTGATCCGTCGATGCCGCTTTTCACAGCACCGGATGCAAAGGTGCTGGTGGTGGATGACAACGAAATGAATCTCGCTGTGGCGAAGGGACTGCTGAAGAGGACCAGAGTACAGGTAACCACGGCGGACAGCGGAGCAGAGTGTCTGGAGCTCGTGGAGAAAAACGAATACGATATCATTTTTCTCGATCATATGATGCCGGATATGGACGGTATCGAAACACTGCATGCTCTGCGTGAGAGGGAGGTCAAAACACCGGTTATCGCGCTGACGGCCAATGCGATTTCCGGGGTTCGCGATATGTACCTGCGGGAAGGCTTCGACAGTTATATGGCTAAGCCGATTGACGGAACGAAGATGGAGAAGCTGATGCGTGATTTCATCTCGCCGTCGAAGCTGAAAAAAGCAGAGAAGCTGGCGCCCGGAGAGGTGGCAGGATCCGTGAGCGGAGGGGCCGGCGGATCGAGTAATTATAACAGTCTTCCCGAATGGCTCCGGAACTGTCCGACCATCGATGCCGCGGAGGGACTTCGGAACAATGCCGATCCCGAGATGTACCTCTCAATGCTGGAGATATTTTATCGTTCCATCCGGGAAAAATCCGATGAGATCCGGAGCTTCTACGAAGCAGAGGATTGGGATAATTATACCATCAAAGTGCACGCGCTGAAAAGCTCGGCGCGCATCATCGGTGCGATGGAACTGAACCATCTCGCACAGGAACTGGAGGACGCCGGGAAGGCGGAGGATACGGATAAAATCCATGGAAAGACAGAGAAGTTCCTGTCTATGTATGAGGCTTTTCTGGAGACGATTGCTCCCATCGCGCCGGAGCCTTCGGAAGAGGAGGCGGAAGACGAACGGGAGGCTGTGGATCCGGCGATGCTGGCAGATGCCTACGCGTCTCTGAAGGAGTTCGCGGAAGCCGAGGATTACGATCTGGCGGAGATGGTTTTGAACTCGATGAAGGAGTTCCGCCTGCCACCGGAGGACGACGAGAAGATGAAAGAACTGGAGAAGAAACTGTACGCTTTGGATTGGGAAGGAATAAAAACAATAATTTAAGAAAAATGAGTGTCCGGAAGAATGAGGTCCGGTGAAACTCAGAACGGAGGATTTAGTACATGGCCAGAAAGAAAAAAACAGCGATCGTGGCAAGCGCGGATTCATTTATCATCCGCGGTTTGGGAATGAAGCTGAAGACCGTAGATATCGATGCAGAGTTCTGCGGGCTGGATATTTTAGAATTACAAAAAAGAGAGGATCAGGTGGATATGTTCGTCGTCTATCTCGACGACCGTGTGGCCGCGGAGACCGATCTTTTGGTATACCTGAAGTCTGTCTGTATGCAAAAGGAAAAAGTAGTCTGCCTCATCGGCTCGAAGGAGGAGTACGATGTCGTCATGAAATATCTGGTGAAGGAGATGGTCTGGAAGTGGTTTGAGAGGCCGCTTGACATGGAAAAATTCCTGAAGGAAATCCAGAAATTCAAAGCCAATTTCTCCTTTGATTCCCTCAAGAAAAATATCCTCATCGTTGATGATGATCTCGACTATATGCATATGATCCGCGAGTGGTTGAAAGAGAAGTACAAGGTCTCCATGGTGAACTCCGGAACCCAGGCCATCACCTGGCTGGCGAAGAACAAGGTCGACCTGATCCTCCTCGACTATGAGATGCCCGTCACAAGCGGACCGCAGGTGCTGGAAATGCTCCGCACCGAGCCCGACACAAAGAACATCCCCGTGATGTTCCTCACCGGCAAAAGCGACCGCGAAAGCATCATGAAGGTCCTTGATTTGAAACCCACCGGTTACCTATTGAAGTCCATCAAGCGGGACGAGCTGTTTGGGAAACTGGATGATTTTTTTAAGGGGTGAGGAGAGTCAATGCTTTTTATATAATAAAGAGGCAAGCCTGCAGATGGCTTGCTTCTTTTTTTTCGGTATTAATTTACAAAGATTGATCAAGGTCGCTGGGTACATACTCTGCAATCTGTTCCAATGAACAGTTCAGGATACGGCATAGATCGTTCAAGGTTGTAGTGTTCAGCGGTTTATTTTTGCGAAGTTCTTAGAGGAGTTCCTACATCGACATATCAAAGTCCATGCTTTTAATTTTTCCTGATGAGTTGGTATAGAACGAAAGATGAAAAGTCCATCCCCATGGCTCATCAAGTTCCTTAAAGAAATCATGCTTTGATTTCCTCTCGGTTCCTTTACCGTAGGTGCAGATGAATTTACAGTTTTTGCACAATTTGAACGATTTGTTTATTCTGTATATTTTTTCTCCTGCGAAATTGTAGATATCGTCCAATTTACAGTTTCTGGGATTCGTGGTATCATTGTCTCACTCCTCTCCCGGGAGAAAGAGCATGAAAAAGATTGTGTTGTAATCTAGATAAAAGCATGTTACAATGGGAGGAGTAAGGGATATGGATGAAGAATTTGATTTGAAGATCGCATCGCTTAGTCTTGCGTCTTCAAGATCCACAAGGGTTTCTTTGGCGGGCGTCAGAGTTGGAAGATATGATTTGAATGAACACAGACAGAAGCTTCTCTCCAGAGTGCCCAAGTCGGGGAATTATGTTTTATTGGAAAAGGATTCGCTTGAAATAATGGATCTGGCTTATCTGACAGCCAAGACGAAGGATGAGTTTGCTATATTGCGTGGCAAAAATGAAGATGTGTTGTTTCACGGGACATCTATGAGTTGCAGATTTACCGGTGAGCTAGAGGAGGGACTCAGAACTCATAAGTATGAACTGGTTTGCCATTCTCACCCGGGTGAGGATGAACCCGAGCCGTCACCGGAGGATAGAACCCTGTTGAGAAAAATCGGACAGAGAAGCAGTATGGTTATATCGGCAAGGACAGGAAGGATTTCGGAGTTTACTGAAGAACCGTTTGAGTAGTAGGGGGTGATTGAGCATGATAACATATGAAACAGCCAGAAAAATAGGCGTAGATGCTTGCATCGACAAGCTTGGAAGGGATTTTGTTTTGAAACATAGAGATACATCCAGTTCGGCATACGGTGATCGTGGGGATCACGCATATTGCTTTGTTGGAGTAAGCGATGTGCCGGATGAAGCAATGGATGACGGATTGATCCTAACATCAGACCACAAGTTTCCCTATGTGGCAAGGTGTACAGTAAGCTATTTGGATGGACAGGTGAACTTCCTTGAGTGTGTTCTGCCGGAAACTGCTGCACGATAAATTCTTGGGGTTCTGAAAGGAGAAAACGCTATGAAACCATTGACAGGAACTGCACCGGATTACTCAAAGAAAGAGAATTGGTTGACGAGGCCGGAAAACCCGGACAAGCGGGTTGATCTGCTTTATCTGTATCCGTCGAGCTGCACTGATCGAAAAGCCGGAGTGATCTGTACGATTGACAACAAGAATATGAGAAAAGGGGCCAAGAGAAACTTTTCTCAGCAGGCGGTTGCGTTTGAGCCGTTTGCCAATATCTATGCCCCGTTTTGGAGACAGGTAAACGCAATAAAGTTGAATCAAATGAGTTTTGAAGAAGTGGACGAGGCGGAATGGGCCGAGCCGAGGACCGATGTTTATGCGGCGTTGGATTACTATTTTGAGAATCTGAATCAGGGGCGTCCGTTCTTCCTGGCCGGACACTCACAGGGCTCAAGGCTTTCCTATATTGTATTGTCGGAATATATGAAGGAGCATCCGGAGTACTATGACAAAATGATTGCTTCTTACAGCTTGGGTGACTCCCTGACAAAACAATATCTGGAAGAGAATCCTCATGTGAAAGCAGCGCAGAGTGCCGATGATCTGGGTGTAGTGGTTACCTGGAACACAGAGGGACCTGCCAATAAGGGCCATGATTCACTTGTTGTTTCACCCGGGGCTATCTCCATCAATCCTCTGAACTGGCGGACGGATGAGACGCCGGCATCGGCAGAGGAAAACCTCGGATCTTTCATGCCGCATCTGCTGTTTTCCGGTTTGAAAAAGCTGCCGGTCGATGCGGATGCCGTAATTGATACGGAGCGCGGGGTCGTCATCGTCACGGAGCCGAAGCTTGCCAAATGTGCGATCACGGCAATCCCCGGTTTCAAGAAATTCGAATCGGTATTCGGTCCGGCAAGTTATCACGGCTGTGACTATTCATTTTTCTTCCTGAACATCCGCAGGAATGCATTTTTGAGAGCGAAAACCTGGTTCAGAAGGAAGAACCGGAAGTGAGGGAGTGGCTGCAGGTGCACTCATTACATAGCGCTTGACATATGTCAAGTCACTGTGCTATACTGAATCCGGAGGTAGGTTAGCATGGACGATAAGATTTTTCCGGAAAAACAGGATTTTACGCACCTGATTTGGTCCCGGTTCCGTCATTCCTCCGGGACGGCAGGTTCCTATTTGAAAGCCTATGAGGAGCAGGACGGTATCCGGACATATTACAAGCTCTCTGCTTATGATCGGGTTCGAGGCATATACGGGCACGAGTGTGTAAACGAATTAATTGTTGATCGTCTGTTAACATTGCTTGGCTTCGAGCATGTTCCCTACCGTTTGATACATGCGGATGTTTTGATTGATGATACACCGTATGATACCTGGCTTTGCGCGTCGGAAAACTTCAGACGGACGGGCGAAAAAAAGATGGCATTCGATGTATTTTTTGAAAGAGAGAAAGAGAAAAAAGAAACCCCGCTTATGTTCTGTGAACGAATGGGTTGGCAGACAAGAGTCGATGAAATGCTGCTTGTAGATTATCTGATCTTGAACCGTGATCGACACGGAGCCAATATCGAAGTTCTGAAAGATTCGGATAGTCGGAACGTTCGACTGGCGCCACTGTACGATCACGGTGTTTCTCTTTTGTTTTCCTGTATCACAGAAGAGGAGGTTGTCTCCTTTGATGTGATGGAGGATCGGCGGATTCAGAGTTTTGTCGGGAGTGGATCCGCCTCGGAGAATCTGCGATTGATTTGCGATAACCCGGTGAAAAAGCCGCTGAAGAAGGAGGATCAGGCTTATCTTCTTGACGGATTGGATGAGGTAATTCCGGCGTTTCTGCAGGAGGCCATATGGGAGATGATTTGGAAAAGGTGGGTTACCTATGAGAATTTGTCGAATTCGTGATGAATACCTGGGCGGTCCTGGGGTGGTTGGGTATTTGTTTTATTATGAAAATGCCCGTCGTTTTTATATTGAAATAGCGGACGGACTGGATTACTGGTCAGCGCCAAAGCTCTTTGACTGGTACGTCAAAAATGATATCGAATGTATGGATTCTACATGGAGCTTTCGCTGGGTTACCGCGCGGATTGTGCCGCCGGATCGTCAGAATATCGCACAGATACTACGGAACTCCGGTATGGATTCCTACGATGAATATAAGTTACTGCTCTATGCTGATGGACGTTGTGCCCAGGATGACTGTATGGTGGAGGAGATTCGGGAGGAGGAACTGCCTGATTATATCCGGGAACGGATGAAGCGACATATACAGGCGGTTTTCCCCCTGACGGAGAATCGGGTTGTGGTCTTTTTTCGAAATAACACCTCCTGTGTTTGCAATATAACATCGACAGTGGGCGGGGATCCCAGGTTCTCACGGATTCTTCGGTCATCGGATGTTTTTTCCAATGTGCGTGTGAGTGAGGGAGGCTACGGAATCCGATGGGATGACGAACGAGAGATTCCCTACTATGTGTTGGCACATACCCCCGTTGATTATTCTCTGAAGTACACAGATATTTGTTGTATTATTGAGCATGAGACCTTTGATACGGCGCAGGTTACAGAGCGATTGAACTGTTCCCGGCAGAACATTGATGATCTGGTGCGACGTGGCCGGCTCCATCCGGTCAAGACCGGTGCACGGAGCAAACTGTTTATTCGGAGTGAGGTGGAGGAACGGCTGTGGTAGCCGGTTTGCACAAGCCGAAGCGTGAGGAGCATAGATGACAGAGCACATCGATATTTATGACGGAAAAATATGCCTGGATGCGGAGCTGGCCAGACCGGATACGTCACGCAGTTCTTTGCCGGACGGCCTCCATTCGGAAGCATCCGCGGAAAAGATCCCTCTGTGCATCATCATCCACGGCTTCACCGGATGCAAGGATGAGGAGCTTCTTTATGCGCTGGAGCGGGCGGCGGTTTCTCTCGGGATGGCTGCACTGCGTGTTGATATGTTCGGCCACGGGAAGAGCGACGGAGCATTTTTCGACCACACACTGTCGAAGTGGTTCCTGAATCTTCTGGCCATCGTGGACTATGCCGAAAAGCTGGATTTCGTGGATGGGATTTATTTGTGCGGACACTCCCAGGGAGGACTGACGGTGATGATGGGCGCGGCGATGCTCCGTGACCGTATCCGCGGTCTGATTACGTTATCGCCGGCGTGGTTCATCCCGCAGCAGGCCAGAGAGGGAATCATGCTCGGACAGCGTTTTGACGAAAAAAAAGTTCCCGAAGAGATGTACCTGCCCGACAGCGGAGAAACACTGGGCGGACACTATCTGCGGGAGGCCCAGTTGATTTTCGTCGAGGAAGCGATATCCCGGTATGACGGACCGGTACTTATCATACAGGGTACAGAGGATGAAGCTGTACCGTATCATTTTTCTGAGGAGATACAGTCCTGCTACCGAGATGTCAAACTCGTCCTAATCCACGGAGGAGCACACTGCTACGATGATCAGGAAGATCAGGCAGCGGAAGCGATGAGGGAATGGCTACAGGGACACTGATTGAGCAGAAAATTTGTTGCGGACGTATCACCCACCAATTAATCGTGACATAAGAAAATTGTATGAAAGAAGGATGAAAATATATTTTGAAGGAATCGGAGATGAAGAGTTAAACATTGATAAGAGGCGATGCTACCTGGGCGGAGTCACAAAGATTTTCAGGAAGAATTGTTTAATTGATAAAGATGGCTCTTATCATTCGAAGAAGGCAGTTTGGTGTGTTTATCAAGATGGAAAAATCTCCGTCAGAATATAAACAAAGAATTCATTGCTATTCTTTGTGATTCAATTATGAGTTTTGTTTTGTGATATGGAGGTGGTTGAATGATAGGAGAACGGCTTACCTGGGATGAGTTGGTTGCTCTTTTCCCTAAGAGATGGGTTGTGTTAAGTGATACTGAAAAAGATGGACCGGATATTATATCTGGTGTGTTGGTTGATGTAAAAACAGATGAAGAAATAATACCTTATGAGAACGATAATCTAATGAAGGGATATGAGTTTTGGAGGACTACAGAGGAGGGGTTTTATGGCATCATCGATTCGGACCTTGAAATATCCGTTGATTAACAGGTATTCCAGACAAATATTTGATGTTAGTATTAATCAAATATCTGTTAGATTCATGTATGATTCCGGGGCACGTATTCCCGTTTGGTGTAGTGGAGAAAAGAAGTTCCTTTCCGCGTTTCCTAAAGCCATATGTTTGCCTGAAAAATGTCGAATATCCGGATTTGGAAAAGGAGATGAATTATCAGATGTGTTCATGATCCCAAGATTTGAATTAGAAAGCGATGATGGCGTATTTGTTATTGAAAGATTGATTGTCGCGATGATGACAAAGCCTCAAATTGGCTCTGATTTTATTATTAGTGAAACTATGCTTTCTAAGGTAGACTCAATTACCTATAGACGTGAATTGAAGGAATTGCATCTAATTGGAGAGGAGAAACCCTTTCGTTGTACTGCTATGAAAAACGGAAAAGAGATAATAGATATTTCAATTTGGAGTCAGGATAGTTACGTATAATAATTCATAACAGAGGACCAGTTCGGAGGAGCACACTGCTACGACGATCAGGAAGATCAGGCAGCGGAAGCGATGAGGGAATGGTTACTGGAACACTGACGGAGGAGAAAAGAAATGACCAACGAAGAAGTCAAGGAGAAATACGGAATCACCAAGAGCTTCGGCATACTCATCATGTTGTGTATGCTATCGATAGTGGGTGCCTTTGCGATTACCATGGTAGGGCTTTTCCGGATCGGCGATGCCTACCGGGTGATCATCTACATCGGACAGGCATTATGCTGTGTGCTGATTTTTGATCTCGGTGCGTTCCGCTTCAAGAACAGGGATCGGAAAAATCTCCGGATCGTACTCTATGCTTATGCCTTTTTGGAAGCACTCCGGGTATCGATGCTCAGTACGGGCGGAGTCAAGCCGATTTTCGCGATGGCGGCCCGGTTCATCCTGGTGTTGCTGGCCTGCTGCTGTGTCCTGGAGTCTGAAAGGATGGATACAAAAGCGGGTGAATGGATAGCCGGCGCCTTGATTGTGCTGGAGGTCTCCCTGTATATCGTCTTTTTGCTGGGATTCCCCGGTATCCTGAAAGGCCGGCTGAACAAGTTTATGCCGCTGGTGGGCGTGTTGATCGCCTGCAGCATCTTCCTGTTGCAGAAGGGGAAAAACAGGCAGCTGGGAGTACGGGAAAATGACAAAAGCGACTGAAGTATCAGAAATCGAAGCACCGTAACGCATCAGGAGCGCTCAGCCAATTCAGGACGATGACGCTCCGGAAAGAGAGGAATCTATGTTAGGTGTATGCTTACTGTTCGTAGGAATCGTACTGATCAATAACGGTGTCTGCGGTCTGTGGGGAATCACCGGCAAGCCGGCGGCCATCATGAACTTTTTTGTAGGCGGACTATCCGTCTTCATCAATTTCGTCAGTCTGGTGCAGGGGAACTACTATGCGGCCGGGACCGGTTTGCTCTTCGGGTTCACCTATCTTTTTGTGGCGTTCAACCAGCTTTTCGATCTGGATACCCGACCCTTCGCGGTCTTTTCCAGCTTCGTCGCCGTGAATGCCATCGTCTTCGGTGCCATCGAGGGACTGGGCGGCTCGTCCTTCCTCGGAATCGAGCCCGACTGGCGCTGGATGGCCATCTGGTGGGCATGGGCGATCCTGTGGGGAAGCGCATTTTTCACGGACATCCTGGACAAGGATCTCGGGAAAACGGTCCCCATACTGCAGATCGGAGAAGGTGTCATCACCGCCTGGGTACCGGGGCTTCTGATGCTGCTGGGTGCATGGTAGTCGGAAATGTCACGCCCGGCCGATGAAAATCCGACTTCGTCGGACGGCCTCGCTGTTGACTCTTTACATTTTTCTGTCCATGTGGTACAATCGAGATACCATTTGAAAAGACTTTTGAAATCGGAGGATCTATATGAACAACCATACAAATGCTAAGCCGGTCGAAGAGACCATCATCACCAATAAACGGGCGACTATCGCGCTTACCATTATCTGCTCGATCATCGCGGCAGCCTACTTTCTGGAGGTGGCGAAGGGTACCCGTACCGTCATCTATGTTGTGATCGTAGCGTTGTTGGCGCTGTTACCGGTGATCGCGGCCTGGGTCGATATCAAGAGAAAACCGGAGTCGGCCGCGACGAAATTCATCATCGGCATCGGCTACAGCATTATGTATGGATTCGTCCTTTTCACGACAGTTAATGTTCTCGTGTTTACCTATATCTTTCCGATCCTGATCATCCTGACGCTGTATGATGATGTCAAGCTGATCGTGGGGACCGGTATTCTGGCAATCCTGATCAACGTCGGTGCCATCATCGTCATGTTTATGAATGGCACGATGACGGATACGGCGGTGGCTGAGATCCAGGGACTGGTAACGGCTTTGATCGTGGGTTACCTGATCATCGTATGCGTGACGACATCCAAGTTCCAGGTGATGCGTACGGCACGGCTTGGCAAAGAGCATGCCAAAACCACAGAGCTCCTGGATGAGGTTTTGCATGTTTCCGGAAAGGTCAGCAACATCGTAGAGGATCTGACCGGTGAGATGGACAGCCTGAAGTCTTCCGTGGACCAGACATTAAACTCCATGGAGGAAGTGAAAAAAGGCTCCGACGAATCGGCGAACGCTTCTCAGAAGCAGATTGAGAAGACACAGCAGATTGAGACTCATCTGAAAAATGTCACGGACTCCACCGGTGAGATCTCCGACAATGTGGATGCGGCATCCGAAGCTGTGGATGTGGGACAGGAGAATATCACCCGGA
Source organism: Eubacterium sp. (assembly GCA_017540125.1). Classification (GTDB taxonomy): domain Bacteria; phylum Bacillota; class Clostridia; order Lachnospirales; family Lachnospiraceae; genus Eubacterium_F. The sequence continues at coordinate 12,811 of JAFYBS010000222.1, read as the reverse complement.
TGACCGCCCTGACGCAGGAGGTTGATACGGCGGGTAAGGATGTGGCCGGAGCGCTTTCTGCTTTCCAGAATACGACACAGGAGATGAACTCCATTACCGATATCATCACCAATATCGCTTCCCAGACCGGGCTGCTGGCGCTGAATGCCTCCATCGAGGCAGCGAGAGCCGGAGAGGCAGGTAAAGGCTTCGCTGTAGTGGCAAGCGAGATTTCGAATTTGGCTGCACAGACCACGGAAGCGACTAACAACATCACCACCCTGATCAGCGATGTCGTCGGTCAGGTGGATACCATGGTTGAGACGATCGAGCGCCTGTTGAAAGCAGGTGAGGAAGAAAGTCAGTGTGCGGCAGATACGGCCGGAAGCTTTGAACAGATTTCCGAGAGTGTCCGTGTCATCAAGCAGCATATTACCGGACTGAATGGTAGTGTGAAGCAGCTGGCAACGGCGAATGATGAGATTGTCAGCAGCATCGAGATGACCTCCGCCATCACGGAGGAAGTAACCGCTCACGCGACAGAGACCTACGATATCAGCGAGGAGAACCAGCGGATCGTACATCATATCGATACACTTGTGGATGAACTGAGTGAGGATGCGGAACTTCTCCGGTCGCATGAGAATGAAGCGTGAGAACTATGACCTGACAGAGTGGGAGGACTGCTCATGCTGGAACGGATTTTTAAATTAAAGGCTCATAATACCTCCGTGAAGACGGAGCTGATTGCCGGCGCCACCACCTTTATGGTGATGGCGTATATTATTGCGGTGAATCCCTCCATCCTGTCATCGGTGGGGATGGACCACTCGGCGGTTCTGATCGCCACCTGCATCGCCACCTTCGTCGGAACGATGTTGATGGCGCTTCTGGCGAACCTCCCCTTTGTCATTTCGGCAGGAATGGGGCTGAATGCCTTTTTTGCCTACACGGTTTGTGAGGGGATGGGGTATTCCTGGAAGCTTGCGCTTTTAGCGGTATTTGTCGAGGGGGTTATTTTCCTGATCATCGCTCTGACTCCGCTCCGTAGCTGGATCGCGGATTCGATCCCCCTTTCTCTCAAGCAGGCGATCACGGTCGGAATCGGCCTTTTCATCGCATTTATCGGGTTGCAGAACGGCGGCCTGGTGGTGGAGGGAAGCACGTTGGTTACAGCGGTTAACCTGCGTTCGGATTTTCATACCTCCGGCATCTGTGCATTGCTGGCTGTCTTTGGAATTGTTCTGGCCTTTATTTTTCATATTAAAAAAGTTCCCGGCGGACTGCTTTTCAGTGTGCTGGTTTCCTGGGGGATGGGGATGCTCTGTCAGGCGGTAGGGCTGTATGTTCCGAATGAAGCAGCCGGTTACGCTTCCCTGTATCCGACCTTTGGAATGACGGATTTCTCCACACTGGGAGAGACGGCGGGAGCGCTTTTCCGGGTTGATTTTTCGGATGTTTCTTTTTTCGGTTTTGTGATGGTGATCGTGTCATTTTTATTCGTAGATCTTTATGATACGATGGGAACTCTGATCGGAGTTTCCATGAAGGCGGGAATGCTGGATGAACAGGGACGTCTCCCGGCGATCCGACCGGCCCTGGCATCCAATTCGATTGCCATGATGGTAGGCTCCTGTCTGGGATGCTCCACCACGTCGCCCTTTGTGGAAAGCGCGGCCGGTGTGGGAGCCGGCGGAAGGACAGGACTCACTGCCATCACTACCGGATTTTTGTTTCTGGCATCCATGTTTTTTGCGCCGATCTTTACATCGATTCCCTCCTTTGCGACGGCACCGCCGTTGATCGTGGTGGGATTTCTGATGTTTTCCGGTGTGACAGATATCAAATTCGGCGAGAAGGATTGGCTTTCGGCGATTCCCGCCTATATCTGCATCATCGTCATGCCTCTTTTCTACAGTATCTCTGAGGGGATTTCTCTGGGGGTCATTTCCTATGTAGTTCTAAATCTCGTCTGCGGGAAGAGGAAAAATGTCAACCCGGTGATGATCGTTCTGGCGCTGCTGTTTCTTCTGAAGTACTGTTTTATCTGAAAGCTATTCATTTGAAAATCCGTTTTTCAGAAAACACTTGACATTTTGCCTTCTCTTGGCTATAATTCAAGAGCGTAGTAAATCATAGTGTTTTTGTAGGAAAAGAGAAAAAAAGGGGAAGGAGGCGATTTTATGTGTGAAATATTAGGGCTTACTCTATCCCACCCGCATGAAGTCAACTCCATCCTGAGTGATTTTTATACACACAGCGACAAACATCCGGACGGCTGGGGACTGAGCGTGTTTACGGACGATTATTCCAACATGGAAAAAGAATCCCTCCCGGCCTATCGGAGCCGGTACCTGCGGGAACGGCTTCGGGAGCCGATCTCATCGAAGACTACCCTGGCTCATATCCGACTGGCCACCATCGGTACGATCGAACGAAGAAACTGTCACCCCTTCGAAGGAAGGGACGCAGACGGCAGGCAGTGGACCCTGATCCACAACGGAACGATTTTCGACTTTCCGAAGCTCCTGAAGTATTCCGGTGTCCAGCGAGGAAGTACGGACAGTGAACGGATCTTGTTGTATATGTTGGACGAACTGAACAGAGAACGAATGTCCTTCTCCGAACCTTTGTCCGCAGAGGCGCGGTTCGATGTGCTGGACCGGATCGTATACGAGATGTCAGAAGGCAATAAGTTAAATTTTATTCTTTACGACGGTGAGCTCATGTATGTTCATACGAACGCGGAGAACTCATTATATTTCAGATTACTGGAGGACGGCGTACTGATCTGTACCAGACCGCTGAAAGAAGGCGACTGGGATGCCTTTCCGTTCACGCAGCTGGTAGCATTTAGGAACGGACACTGTGTCAGCCACGGAACCAATCACGGACATATTTATCATGAAAATGAAGAGGCGTTGAAGCAGCTGTACCTGACTTATTCCGAATTATAATATCATAAGTATTATATAAAAATGAAGGGGTTTATCAATCATGGATAAAGAAACCATACGGGATCTTCTGTATCAAAAATACATCGCTCCCACCGAGCGGAAGGGCGAGGACTACATCGGCATTGAGATTGAGATGCCGGTCGTCAATCTCACCGGACAGGCAACGGACTTTAAAGTAACACAGCGCGCCGCCAAACACTTTATCGAATACTTTAAAATGGAACCGCAGGGTGTCGATATCAACGGTCAGGTTTTCTCTGCCACCGACCCCGTCACCGGGGACAATCTGTCCTTCGACTGCTCCTATAACAACCTGGAAATCTCTTTCGGAAAAGAGCAGAATCTGACGGTTATCAACGATCGTTTTCGAAACTATATTTCCTACTTAAATAACGATCTTCTCGAGTCCGAACATATGGTGACCGGGATGGGTATCAATCCCTTCTACAAGGAACTGCGGAAGGACTTTTTACCCGTGCCGCGATATCAGATGCTGGAGGGATTTCTGAAGCGTGCGAACAACTGGAAACTCCCCATGTATTTTCATCCGTATCCGGACTTCGCTACCTATGCCAGTGCTTCTCAGGTACAGCTGGATATCGAGAAGGATAAGCTTCTGGATACCATCCATGTTTTCTCCATGCTGGAGCCACTGAAGGCGGTTATTTTTTCCAATTCCTGGATGGCAGATGAACCGGAACTTCTGTGTATGCGTGACCGGTTCTGGGAGAACTCCACTCACGGCATCAACCCGCACAACATCGGAATGTATGACCGCATCCCGGAGTCTCTGGATGAGCTTCTGGACTACATCTCCCGCACCAGTATTTTCTGCACCATGAGAAACGGGCATTACCTGCATTTTAAACCGATCCCCATCATCGATTATTTCGATCTGGACCATGTCGTGGGAGAGTATTATAAGGGCGGTGTATATACTCCCTTTACCTTCAAACCGGAGAAAGAAGATATCGATTATCTGCGCACCTACAAGTTCATCGATCTGACCTTCCGCGGCACCATCGAATACCGCTCGGCCTGCTGCCAGCCCTTCGACGACGCGATGACCGTCGCTGCGTTCCAGCTGGGCCTGGTGGATCAGCTGGAGCCTCTGATCGACTTACTGGAGGGGGACAACTCCCTCTTCCATCACGGATATTCGGAGTACGAGCTGCGACACATCCTGAACCTCCGTGACTGGCCGGCCTTCATCGACCGGGACGGACTCAGAAAACTGATCCTGGATGTTCTGGAGCTGGCAAAAGAAGGTCTGAAAAAGAAAAACGAAACCGATGTGAAGTTTCTCGATCCGCTTTTTGAGAGAGCGGATGCACTGATGTCTCCTGCGAGACAGATGGTGGAAGCTGTCGAAGCAGGAACCCCGATGGAGGAATATGTAAAATACTATGGAACCATTCATGAATAAAAATGATATCGTCGGAAGAACCGACGGCTCCTGTCCACCCGATCGCGATTTTCGCAACAATGCCGGATGTTTTTTGCATGTGGAAGATCCTCTTGTCCGTCGCCTGTCCTTGCAGGGAAAAATCGGTCTGGAACGGGAGAGCCTGCGGATCACCACGGACGGCCATATGGCACATACACCGGACTATTTTTCTTCGGAAAAAAACATCGTCCGGGATTTCTGCGAAAACCAGACGGAGATCAACACGCCGCCCTGTGACAGTGTTAATGACGTGATGGAAAGTCTCGCAGCAAGTCACGAGATTATCGTCCGTACACTGAAGGAGGCCGATCCGGAGGAATACCTGTGGCCCCACTCCAACCCTCCCTATATCGTCAACGAGGACGACATCCCCATCGCGCAGTACACGGACACGGAAGTCCATAAGCAGCGATATCGGGAGTACTTAAGCGAGCGATACGGAAGATATAAAATGACCTTCTCCGGGATTCATTTTAATTATTCTCCGGGAGAAGCTCTGTTGCAGGCGAACCATGAGGCCTTCTATCCGAACATGACTTTCTCGGCCTACCGGGATGCTTTTTATATGTCACTGGGGGCGAAGTCACAGGCTTACAACTGGCTGATCGTCGCTCTGACGGCAGCCTCACCGCTCCTCGACAGCTCCTATGTGGAGAAAGGGGTCTACGGGAGGGATGTGTTCAACGGGATGGGAAGCACGCGGTGTTCGGAGCTGGGCTACTGGAACTACTTCACGCCAATCCTGGACTACAGTCATATCAGTAACTATGCGGAGAGCATCCTGTCCTATATCGAACGGGGGCTGATCCGCTCGGCGGCGGAGCTGTACTTTCCGGTTCGTATCAAATCCTTCCACGAATACTCTCCCTGCTCTCTCTGCGAAGAGGGCGTCAGCCATATTGAGTTGCGAATGATCGATCTGAACCCGCTGACACCGTACGGAATCGATGAACGGGATGTGGCTTTCATCAAGCTGTACCTGATCTGGTTGTCCTCGCTTCCCTCCGTAAAAATGGAAGCAGGTGAGCAGGTCATCGCCATACAGAACACCAAAAACGCGGCCCGCTACGACCTGAAGACCGTCAACATCCTCATGCCGGACGGCCGGTCACTGAAAGCCACTGCCGCTGCGGAAGAAGTCCTGGGGGAGATGAAAAAGTTCTTCGAAAACCTGAATGCCGACGAAACGTCGGGCCCGGTTTTCCCGGATGAAGGCGGATCGGATGAGCCTTCGATGATTTCCGAGATACTGGACTATCAGATCAAAAAAATCGAGGTGCCGGAAACCCGGTATGCCTGGCGGATCCGGGAAGAATACGGAGACGGATTCGTGGAGAAGACACTGGAGAAACTTAAAAAAACCTGACCGAAGAAACGGTCAGGTCAGACTGTAGACAAAGTCCGTGGGAAACCGCGGACTTTTTCGGCTGAAGGCTGTCACTTCACGAATGAGAAAATCAGTCCCGTAGGGACGGTAGAGCATGGCGCGCAGCGGCATGCGGGATTTTCGAGTCGTGAATGGCAGCCGTGAATAGTAACCGCAAATCTGGCGGCGAGAAATCATTCCGTTGAATCATCCGACAATCCGTGATATAATGTGATAAACCGCATGACCGGAGGAGCGTATGGCAGGAAATAAAGAGAAATCATCCCACAAAAATAAGAGAAGTCTCAGAAAAAGAATCCTGTTCTATGCCACAGGTCTGGTTCTGGTTTCCGTCATCGGCTTTGCCACGGTCAGCTTTATCCGGCTGAACGTTCTTTCCGGCGAAGTGGAGACACAATCAAAAGAACATAGTAAAAACATAGAGGACTACTCGAAGAGCTTTCTCTTTTTGAATGAACTGGGAGAGCGCAATATACTCATCGATCATACCGCCGATATACTGGGATACATGTTCGAACAATACGGGTCATTCTTGTCTATATTAAAAGAGAACATACTGATGATAACGATGTTTCCGCAAATCTATCATGAAAGTTATATCCCGAATCCGATCGAAAAAATGGATGGCAGATTGTGCGCCCAGATCATGTGGCCGGATAAAGATAAGCACAAACAGGATGAGAATGCTTTTTACACCAGACTTATGGATCAGATACCCACGATGTACCACGTTATCAATGAAAATTCCTGCTTCGGCCTTTCCTTCGCTATGCCGGATGGCTGTACGGTGTTTTATGATAAATATGCAGCCAATAAACTGGACGAAAACGGCAGGGCGGTCGCATACGATCCAAGAAAAGAAACGTGGTACCGGGACGCGATCAAAGGGAAGGACATCGTTTATCATTGCGAAAAGAATCCCCCGTTTTACGACACACCGGAGATTGTCACAAGCCTTCCCGTATACACAAATAAGGAACTCCTATGCGTTCTTTCGCTTCATGTTTCCGTGGATAAAATAGGCATGAATCTGCTCAATGAAGTGATCGGCGAGGATGAGTATGTCCTTTTATTCGATCAGAACGGTCTGCTGGCTGCCACGACCAAATCGAGCGGCGATTTTTCACCAAAAGATATCATGAATCCGGATGCCGGAAAAACATCGGGCGAACAGGATCCCAAGAGAGATATCCACCGGATACTAAACAGTGAGCATGACATCGATAGCATCGTCATAGATGATGACAGCTACTATACCTTTACCGACAGTATTCATCCCTCCGAATGGAGTGAAGTGATCATCTCAAAAGAGAAAAAACTGTATCAGGCAATGAATACAGTTCAGGATTTGTTTCATGAAGCGTATTCCGAGATGGATACAAAAATGAAGTCCTACTTCAGAGCAACAGCGACCTATATGGTGCTTTTTATCATCATACTGCTCATCATAACGATCATTCTGTCGATCCGTATTTCCGGAAGAATAACCCGACCGATCAATCTCATGACAAAAAAAGTCCTGGAGATGACCGGTGACAATATCGTCTTCGAAATGCTTCCCGAATACGATACCCGCGATGAGATCGGTATCCTCGCGGGAACCTTTTCCGAAATGTCCGAAACGCTTCAGCAACAGGTCAAAGAGATCATGGATATCTCGGCGGAAAACGAGAGGATGGAGACGGAGCTGAGAGTCGCGACAAAAATCCAGGCCGGTCTACTGCCGAAGTCCTTTCCGCTTTTTGCCGATCGGGATGAATTTGATCTGTTTGCGTCGATGGATCCCGCCAGAGAGGTGGGCGGAGATTTATATGATGCCTTTTTGATCGATGACGATCATCTGGCGATGGTCGTGGCGGATGTCTCCGACAAAGGCGTCCCCTCGGCATTGTTTATGGTGGTATCCAAAACCCTGATCAAAACAAGAGCCCTTCAGGGAGGGGGACCCGCCGAGATCCTGACCGATGTCAATAATATGCTCTGCGATGAAAACGCGGAAAACCTTTTCGTCACCGCATGGCTCGGTATACTGACGATTTCAACGGGAGAGGTCGTCGAAGCCAACGCGGGACACGATAAGCCCATTCTGAAAGGCGAGGGCGGTGAATTCGACATGCTGAGGGCGAAACACGGTTTGGTCCTGGGCTACACGAAAGGCTTGAAATATCGCGAAGATTCCTTTATAATGAATCCTGGAGACACTCTTTTTGTCTACACGGACGGCGCCATGGAGGCCATGAAAGCCGACGAGGAGAAGTTCGGCAAGGACAGGCTGCTGCAGGTGCTGAATGAAAACAAAGAGCTTCCTCCCGACGAGCTGCTTCCCATCGTGAAACAGCGTATCAAAGAGTTTATGGCCGGTGAAGCCCAGTTTGACGATATCACCATGCTCGCCATGAAGATAAACCGAAAATCAGAAAGGACGAACCCGTGAACGAAGAAAAGAAAACACCGAAGACCACCGAGGATCTCGAAAAACGATTCTCCCGCGACGGTTCTCTCACGAGAAAAAAGCTGTTTGAATACATCCCGGCTATGGTTATCACCAATCTGTCCACGCTGCTTCTGATATCCGTGGACGGACTTGTTCTCGGAAACTTTGTCGGGAGTGATGCTCTCTCGGCAGTCAATATTTTTTATCCGGCCACGATGTTTATCGGACTGGTCTCTTTGCTTTTGGGAGTGGGGGCGTCCAGTGCGATCTCCACCTGCATGGGAAGAAACGATGCGGAGGGTCTGCGACGTCTCAAAAAAACCGTGACTTATCTGCTCGTCATTTTCGGGCTCATCATTTCGGTACTCCAGGTTCCCATCGTGTACGGGCTGATCTCGTCGTATCACCTGAACCCGGAGATAAACGCCATGACCTGGCAGTACTCGATCGGCATCATGATCGCAACCCCCATGGGGTTGATCTCCACCGTCGGTGTTTATCAGCTGCAGATCCTCGGAAAAATGAAGGTTCTGATGTGGCTTACTCTCACGGAGGGACTCGCCAATTTAGCCTTTGATCTTTTGTTCGTCGCGGTCTTTGATATGGGTCCGATGGGTGCCAGCTTGGGAACGGCCTGTGCCAGTCTCATCCGCAGCTCAATGACACTTATTTATCTTTTGAAAAAAACGGACATCTTCAAATTCGGAAAAATAAAAATCAGAAAATCGGATGTCAAAGACATCATCTCCTCCGGGCTTCCCGAGGCGTCAAACAGTATGATACTGGCAGCGCAGAATTATTTTATCATGATCATACTTGTGGCCGTTTTCGGAAGTGACGGCGGTGTGATCAAGGGTGTCTGCGTCTTCTGTTTCAATCTGGTCAATGTCATTACGACCGGTGTCCAGGGGGCCATGCGGCCTTTGCTGGGACTTTTGAGTGGCGCTGACGACAGAGACGGTATCCGCACTCTGATGAAGCAGGGGATCACGATCATGCTCTGTATCGTGGCGGTCATGACGCTGGTCATAGAGCTGATTCCCGGTGTCTTCTATGACATGCACGGCGTGAAGGTCATACCGGACGGAGGGATATTGAGCGTCCGCCTGTATGCGCTGTTCTTCCTGTTCAAGGCCGTAGATACGATATTCCGGCTCTACTTTACAAACAGAAAGGACTCCGGATTTTCCACCGGTCTCACCATACTCGGGAACTGCACGCTTCCCCTGTTTGCATGGGGACTGTCCGTGATCATGGCGGCGCCTTTTGTATGGCTTTCCTATCTTTTCACGGAAGGTTTAATCTTTATCATAAGCCTGATACGGTATTTCGGATGGCTGAAAAAGGATAAACGAGAAGAATCACCGGACAACTTTCGTCTGTACCTGACGGTCGACCCGAAGGATGCGATCGAAGCCTCCCGGCTGATCCGCCGATATGCCGATGAAAAAGGCACCTCCAAAAAGATCATGAACCGAATCAGCCTGTGCATGGAGGAGATGGTTTTTTACGCGGTAAAATCACAGAAAAATGACAAGATACGGGTACAGGTCGAGATCTTTTTCTCCGGTGACAGCGCACGGTTTATGATGCTGGATGACGGCGCATGTATTTCCCTGAATGAAGACTCCGAACTCCGGGAGATCAGCGCGGATAATTACGAATTGCTGAAACGGGTTGCCAAATCCGTTCAATATCAGTACATTCTTGATATGAACTACAGTATCCTGACTTTTTAGGGAAACCATTCTCCGGGAAGGAGTTTCCGAGTCCACTGGTGAGTTCGCCGGATACCTCCGAAAAACACATCACGACCTTCCGGGAAATGACAGCCGTAAATTGAAAAAGTGAAAGAAGGAAACAACCATGAATTCTGAGTTTCAGATCAAACACGTAAACGATGATGAGAACGGCCTGGAGCTGGCGATCATCGGACGGATCGACGCTTCCAATTTTGAAGATTTTTTCAACGCTATTCGAAGCGAACGCGATGCCCATCCACAGGGTGTACTCACCCTGGACGCCGGTGAGATGTACTATATTTCCAGTGCCGGTCTGAGGTCGATTTTGGCTATCGTAAAGGACGAAACCGAGATGATCTGCGTATCCAATCTGGAAGCCGATCTGTTTGAATTATTCGACGACGCGGGATTTACCGATATCATGAATGTCACCTCAAAGGAGGATGCCTGAATGCTTCTTTCCGTAATCGTACCAACCTATAATTGTAAAAAGTTTCTGGATGAAGGGCTGAACTCCATCATCTGTCAGCTTTCTCCCGAGTGCGAGCTGATCGTCGTCGATGACGGTTCTTCCGACGGGACGGCGGATCAGGTTTCGACGTATGAGGGCCGATACGAAAACGTCCGGATCCGGCTGGCCAAGCACCAGGGAGCCTCGGGCGCGAGAAATATCGGGATCGATATGTCCAAAGGGAAATATATCACTTTTATGGACTGTGATGACTGCATGATCGAGTCGAATCTGGAAAAGTATATAGAGGAGATGAAAACCGAAGCGGATTTATACATCTATGGTTTTGTGCGGGAGTATTTATCCGGTGAGAAAGCTTTGTTTACGCCGGAGGATCATTTTTTCGATCCGATCTCCGACCTCGGCGATGAGCTCATACGCGGGAAGAGTTATTATACTTATTCGAATTGCAATAAGCTCTATAAAAGAAGTCTCATCGATAAATTATCCCTTCGATTTGAGCAAAAAACAAGCTTCGGCGAGGACCGGCTTTTTAACTATACTTACATGCCCGCCTGCCAAACCATTTCCACGCACAGCCGGCTGACATTCCGGTATATCGAGAGAAGCAAAGAGTCGATGTCTACGAAGCCGGTTGCCGATTATATGACTCTGATCAAAAGGCTGCATGACGAAAAACTGGCGTGCTATTGTTCTATGAGTACGGGTACCACACCCGAAGAAATCGAAGCGTTTCGGAAAAAGGACTGGGAGGATGAATTGAGAAAAGCCGAGGGTATGTCTTTATAAAACAAGGATGAGAACTTATGCTTAGATTTTCGCTACCGGAAGACATAAAGGATTTTGAAAAACAGTGTAAATGCCTTCGCGAACAGGTGGAAGGCTTTTTCCGTTCGGATGCTCTACGCGAGCTGTTTTCCGTGTTGGAAACCGACGAGGAAACGATAGAGGCCCGGTACGATGTCCGAAAACGGCCTGACGGCAGAGTGGTGGAAATCCCCGAGCTTGAGCGCATGGAAAGCCTCGAGCCGGTCCGAAAAAAACTGTATGATGTTTTCCGCGAATTGGGATTTATCGATATCAATAAACCGGCTTTGAGCGACTGGAACCGGGTGGTCATCCTCGGCGGCGTTCAAAACTCCATCTATACGAGAGTCAAGGGCGCTATACGCTTCATCAATCCGTCGGTCATATCGGTCGACGGAATCGCCTGCTATCGTCCGATCAGTCCGCTGGAGAAAAAAAGATCCCCCTTCAAGGCGGTATCCGAAACGGAGTTCGGAGTGATGAACGAGGTGTTTCACGCGGAATTGCCGGTGACGTTTTCGGGGTATACCGACCGGTTTACGGGCGACAGGAACCTGAACAGCGTATCCAATGTCCGTATCCTCCACGCCGCCGATGAACCCCGGGAATACCGTATCTATGCGGCTCCCTCGTCCGAGCCGGCTATCCGTCGCGCTGATACGGGCGACAGCGTATGGTTTTATCTGGACAATGACGGCGTGAATCCGGATGATCATTTATTGTTCATAACGAGGAATCATAACTGCAATCGACAGTTTCTTCACATCCTGTATTACATGATAAAAAGAAACCACATAACCAGCTTCGATGTCATCGGCTGTTTGTCGGATGAAGAACTGGAAAAACAAGACAAATATGAGATCATTATATACATTCAGGAAGTGATCGCTCTCCTGTCCTGGGCCAGGACGATGGAGCGCTCTCTCTGAGTAATGGAAACACGGATTAAATCAGCGTTTCCCTATACCACCCGCGAACGCTTTTCTCCGTTCAGCCAGGCTTTATTATTTTATAAAATCGATTATGCTATCCCATGTTTTTTGCCGGTTTATTATTATTTCCTGCCAACATCAACGCGATGGCATATCCAACCGTCAGGACGCCGGCAACGATATATGTTGCGGTCCACGGCACATGGAAACCGATCTTCGCATTCAGGATATAGGCGGTGATAATATACATGTAAAAGCTTCCCGGGATAAGCGCCATGATATACGGCATACCATGCTGCTTCATATACATGGCGATCATGGCGAAGGCAAAGACAATCGTCGTCTCGTTCGCCCAGGAGGAATACCGCCACAGAATATGGAACCCTTCGGGATTGATCTTGGCCCAGGCTAGTAATGCCGCCACGGTGATAAAGATAGCCAGGGCCAGCGGCATGACATTTTTCTTCTTCGTCTGATCGATATTCATCGCGTCCCCGATGATCATTCGCAGGGATCGTAGAGCCGTATCCCCTGAGGTGATGGGTAGGACGATGACACCGATGATGGCGATGATACCGCCGACATTCCCGAGCATATCCTTCGCGACGATGCCCACGACACTTACAGGACTCGAATCCAGCATATCGGTGCCGC